>JAFPYK010000211.1 GCA_017412265.1 Lachnospiraceae bacterium | reverse complement strand
TGATGGCAGACGAGGGTCTGTATGATTCGCAGATCCCGAAGGAGAACCTGGCCATTCTGCGGCAGATGAAGGAGCTGTGCGAGAAGCACTCCTGCGAGCTGATCCTGACCAAGGTGCCGGTGTATGCGATGCCGAACACCTACAGCTCTGCGTGGCCGGAGGTGCGCAGCAAGGCGGTGGAGGAAGCTGCCGGGGAAGAGAATCTGATGTTCCTGGACCTGGTCTATCAGGCGGATCTCGGGCTGGATCTCGCCCGGGATACGATGGACGGCGGAAGACATCTGAACTACCGCGGGGCGGAGAAAACGGCGGATTATTACGGTCAGATTCTCGCGGAGCGGTATGGGCTTGCCGGAAAGATTGACGAAAGATACGAGGAGAATATGCCTGTCTACCGGGAGATCCGGAAGACCGCAGACCTGGAGAACGAGCAGGATTTCTGCGCATATATGAAGCTGCTGCGGGAAAACGCGGATCAGTATACGATCGTGCTTGCCGTGCAGAATGACCTGCAGGAGGCAATCACAGAGGAGCAGAAGGCGGCCCTGGCGGCCCTGAAGCTGAAGACGGTCTGGGATGAGAGCATGCAGAAGCTCTCCTACGGAGCAGTGATTCACCGCGGGAAGGTGATCTTCGAGAAGAGTTCCGTAGACCCGGTGACCTACGTGGCCGAACTTGACTGCGGGAAGACGCTCTCGGTGCTCAGCAAGGGCTATCTCAGCGTTTCTTCCTGCCATGTCGAGGTCGACGGAGAAGACTATGCTCTGAACTTCAAGGGGCTCAACGTGATCGTGCTTGACGCAGACAGCGGCCTGGCCGTGGACAGTGTTGTGTTCGACCCCGCCGGTGCCGATCCGGCAGGATTCAGAGACCCGGAGATGATTAAGACGCTGATCGCGGGATATGAGAGGGCACGGATGTTCCCGGATGCGGGAGATGACTTCTGATGCCTGATATAGATCACATGCGCACACCGCATGAGAAAGCTTGATGGGAAAATGGCAGTGGAAAAAACAGACACAAGAGAGAAGAGGCCGTGGACGCGGCTGTGCCGGACGGTTCTCTTCTGGGGCCTGGGGCTGGTGTTGTTCTTCTGTGTCCAGAAGTTATTGACACCGAAATACTCCTGGCCGAAATTTGATGAAAATCAGAAATATACGGTGGATGGTTTCCGGTCGCTGGAGAAGAATACCGAGGACGTGTTCTTCCTGGGGACAAGCCATATGCTCTTCGGTGTCTCGCCTATGAGGCTGTACGAGCAGTACGGGATCTCTGCTTATAATCTGGCGACCAGTGTCCAGACGGTGGAGGGAAGCTATTTCCTCATGCAGCAGATCTTCCGGACCCAGAGCCCGAAGGTGATCATCCTGGACGCCAGCGAGCTCTTCTTCAGTGACGATACCGGGCGCAACCTGGACGCGGGCGTGCATTATATCATGGACGCGTTCCCGCTCTCGCCGGAGAAGGTGGAATTCGCGTGGAACTATCAGCAGCTGTACGACCGGGCGAAGGACAATCCCCAGGTCCGGGAGGCAGCGGGGGCCTATGCGGAAAATGTCTTCTGGAGCTGTCTGCTGCCGGTCATCAAGTATCATGACCGCTGGCAGGAGATGAACGAGACGGATTTCACGGGTTACCAGACGCTGGATAACTACTACACAGCCGGCCAGTTCCTCTCCTCCGTGGTTCAGGAAGTGACTCTGACCAAGGAGAGCATGAAGGAGCAGGCGGACGAACTGAAGGAGCGGGGTCTGTACCGCACGGAGATCCCAGAGCAGAATCTGGTGTTCCTGCGGAAGATGAAGGAGCTCTGCGATGAGAACCGGTGTCAGCTGGTCCTCACGAAGGTGCCTTGCTACGCGAAGCCGGGCAGTTATTTCTCCGCGTGGACGGAGGACCGGTTTGAGACGACCGCGAAAACAGCGGAGGATCTGGGCATCGAGTATATCGACCTGATGTATGAGGCGGATGTGCCTCTTGACCTCGGGACGGACAGCGTGGACGGCGGCAAGCACCTGAATGCGAAGGGCAGCCTGAAGACGTCGGATTACTTCGGACAATACCTGCAGGAGAACTGCGGAGTGGGTTCCGTGCGCAATGAGCGGTACGAGGAGAATCTGCCGGCCTACCGCCAGGTCTTTGACGTCGTGGAGCTGGAGGCTGAGGGCAGTCTTACCGCTTATCTGGACAAGCTGATTCAGAACCGGGACAGATATGTCATCGTGATCGCCGGGCAGAATGACATGCAGGCGGGGCTCAGCGAAGAAGAGAAAGAGAAGCTGAGCGGCCTGGGACTGAAGACGGCCTTCGATGAGAAGATGTATATGCATTCATATCTGGCGGTTATCGAGAAGGGAAACGTGCGGTATGAGGCAGAGTCTGTCGATACGCTCAGCAAGGAGCTGACGCTGGACGGAGGTGCGAGGCTTCAGCTTGTCAGCGGCGGATATCTGGCGTATTCCCGGTGCTCGGTCATCCTGGAGGGCAATGAATATGCGCAGAATACCATCGGCATGAACGTGGTTGTAATCGACCCCGGAACCGGCCTGGTCCTGGACAGCGTCGTATTTAACACTTATTCTTCCGCACACCCGGGGAAGAGAACGGCGGCCTGGACGAACCGGTTCCTGAGAGCCTACGAGAACAGCCTGATCTTCGGATTCCCAAGATATGATATCATCGTTGAAGAGTAAGTACCAAGGAGCGCCCGCCTGCGCTATTGCAGGTCCGGGACGCTCCTTCCTGCGTCTCCTGCCGGGGCTCGGAAAATAAAGGAAATCCGGGAAACGGGCTTATACCGCTAATGGTTGATTCAGGGCACTGTTTATGCTATACTATAATGGATTATAAACCTATACTTGGAGGAAGTTTCTGACAAAATGAAAGAGAACACTTATAGCAGAAATGATGAAATCGAAGTACGTATTTGTGATTTGTTCTGGTCGATCATGCGCCACTGGCGTGCCATAATCGTTACCATGCTTCTGTTCGGGCTTCTTCTGGGAGTATACGGCGTTGTAAAAGAGTACCGCGATTATACGGATCCGGAAGCAAGAGCGAAGGCAGAAGAGGCCTACCTCACGAAGCTGGAGAAGTATGAGCGCAGCAAGGAGACCTACGAGACGAAGGCCGCGAACCTCCGGGAGTGGGTGGCCAAGCTGGATTACTATAAGCAGAATTCGCTCCTCCTTCTCATGGATCCGTACAATATTTACCAGACTTCGGTGACGTATTTTATTGATACGAACTACGAGATCATACCGGGGGTCATGTACCAGAATCCCAACTATACCGAGGCGCTGGTGAACAGCTACTCGGCGGCGGTGAACCGGATTCCGTTCGATGACCTGATCGACATGCCCGGCGGGGCGGATCTGACGACGGCTCACACGGTCACGAAGTATGCGAAGAAAAACATCTATTCGATCGATGCGGATCTCGCAAACGGGCTGATGACGATTACCGTGATCGCGGATACGGAAGAGCGGGGCGACAAGGTGCTGGCTGAGGTCCGGCGCGTGATGGAGGAGAACGAGCAGCTGCTGAACACGGTGATCGGTGAACATACACTGTCTGTGGTCAGCGAGGGATCTTCCCGGACACTCGACCTGGATCTGGCCAATCTCCAGATTGCCTTCAGCAGCGATTATGAGAGCAACTCGACAGAGATTGACGACGCAGAGGCGCAGTTAAAGAAGCTGGTGGAGCCGGAGAAGACGGTTCCCAGCAAGACCACGATCATCAAGCAGGGCATTAAGCTGGGGATCATCGGACTCATCGGCGGCCTGATTCTCGCCGCGGGTTATTTCTTCGTGGATTTCTATCTGAGAGACCGGGTGTGCAGCCCCAAGGTCCTGCAGGAGCGTTACGGTGTTCCGGTGCTCGGCGTCTTCACGTCGGGGAAGAAGAGACATGTGAAAGGCATGGACCGCGCCTGCGCCGCTCATCTCGGAATGATCGACAAGGCGAGCGAAGAAGAGGAAGCGGCATACATCGCCGCGGCGCTTCGCCTGCGTCTGCATGACGCGAAGAAGGTGCTGCTCCTGGGCACGGCCGACGGCCAGAAGATGGCCGCGATCTGCGAGCTGTTGGCCCGGAAGCTGTCGGGAATCGAATGTAAACTCGGGGGGAACCCGAACAAGGATGCTGCCGCAGTGGAGGCGCTCGGAGAAGAGTGCTCTGTAGTCTGCGTCGAAGGATGGCAGACTTCCGCCAATGCAGAGATTGCAGATGAGCTGGGAGCGGTTAAGGCGTCCGGCAATCCCCTGATCGGATTTATCTTAACCAGATGATTGAAGAAAGAGGTTTATCAGGATGGGCACTGAACATCGAAAGGATGAAAAGGTATCGAGTTCGAGCCTGAAAAAAGGAAAAAAGAAAAGACCGTTCGGCCTGGAACATTGGCAGATGATTGCCCTGGTTCTCGGAGTGTACGACATCATCGTGGTCAATATGGCATATTTTATGGCACTTTGGCTTCGCTTCGACTGCACGTTCTCCAAGATCGAGCCGCAGTATATCGTTGCCTGGGAGAAGTTTATCCCGATCTATACCGTGTTCTGCCTTGTGGTCTTCTGGTTCCTGCATCTCTACAGGAGCCTGTGGAGATTCGCCAGCTATTCCGAACTGATGCGTGTCGGTTTTTCCTCCGCGATCACGGCAGTGTTCCATATCGTGGCGATTACGGCTCTGTATCAGCGGATGCCCATCTCTTATTACTGCATCGGAGCACTGATCCAGTTTGTCTTCATCCTGGGTGTCCGGTTCGCCTACCGGTTCGTCCTGCTTCTGCGGGAGCACCGGGCCGACGATCATGATATCAAGCGGGTCATGCTGATCGGCGCGGGCATCGCCGGGCAGAACATCCTGAGGGAGATCCAGAGAGCGAAGGAACTTCAGGACCGTGTGGTCTGCATCATCGATGACAACCCGAACAAATGGAACCGCTACGTGGACGGTGTACCGATCGTCGGCGGCCGGGACGAGATCCTGGCAGCGGTGGATAAATACAAGATCGATAAGATCTTTCTGGCCATTCCGTCTGCCTCTGCCATGGAGAGAAGGGATATCCTGAATATCTGCCAGGAGACGGACTGTGAACTGAAGAATCTGCCAGGCATGTACCAGCTGGTGAACGGTGAGGTCTCGGTCAGCGCCATGAAGAAGGTCTCTGTGGAAGACCTCCTGGGGAGAGATCCCATCAAGGCGGACATGAGCGGTGTGTACCAGTTCGTGAGCGGCAAGGTCGTCCTGGTAACGGGCGGCGGCGGATCGATCGGAAGCGAGCTGTGCCGGCAGATTGCGGCACACGATCCGAAGCAGCTGATTATATTTGACGTCTATGAGAACAACGCGTACGCGATCCAGCTGGAGCTGAGGGAGAAGTACCCGGCGCTCGATCTGGTGACCCTGATCGGATCCGTGCGTGACAGCCGGAAGATGTTCGAGGTCTTTGAGGACTACCGTCCGCAGATCGTCTATCACGCGGCGGCCCACAAGCATGTGCCGCTGATGGAGGACAGCCCGAACGAGGCGATCAAGAACAACGCGATCGGAACCTACAAGACAGCTTACGCGGCGATGGTCCACGGCTGTGAGCGGTTCGTGCTCATTTCCACCGACAAGGCGGTGAACCCGACCAATATCTTGGGCGCTTCCAAGCGTCTGTGCGAGATGTTCATCCAGAGCTTCGACGAGAAGATCAAGGCCGGCAAGGCGGATGAGATCCCGCAGCTCTTTACCCATGTGGGATTTGAGAATGCGGACAAGGACGGCACGGGCAGGGTCTTCAAGGATGTGAAGACGGAGTTTGTGGCCGTGCGCTTCGGCAACGTGCTGGGGAGCAACGGTTCCGTGATCCCGATCTTCAAGAAGCAGATCGAGAAGGGCGGTCCGGTGACGGTCACGCATCCGGATATCATCCGGTATTTCATGACCATCCCCGAGGCGGTGCGACTGGTGATGCTGGCGGGCACTTATGCCAGAGGCGGAGAGATCTTCGTCCTGGATATGGGAAGCCCGGTCAAGATCGATACACTTGCGAGAAACCTGATTCGCCTGTCCGGGTTTAAGCCGGACGTCGATATCAAGATTGAATATACCGGCCTCCGGCCCGGCGAGAAGCTGTATGAAGAGAAGCTGATGGCGGAGGAGGGCCTGCGCAAGACGGAGAACGACCTGATTCATATCGGGTGCCCGATCCCGTTTGACGTAGATGAATTCCTGGGGCAGTTGGAGGCGCTGATGCGCGCGGCCTATGCCAACAAGAAGGAGATCCGGACACTGGTGGCGAACATGGTGTCCACCTATCATCCGGCGCAGGAGAACCAGGAGCCGGAGAAGGATGCCACCTACGAGACGCTTCTGGCTGAGGAGCAGAATCACGAAGCCGAGGCAGCCGGAGAGAAGCCGGACGAGTCGGAAGAAGATCAATGAAAGGGTGAGAGAATATGAGAAAAATTCCGTTCAGCCCTCCGGATATCGGAGAGTATGAGATTGCGGAGGTCATCGAAGCGTTAAAGTCCGGATGGATTACCACCGGACCGAGGACCAAGCTGCTGGAGAGACGTCTTGCGGCTTACATCGAGACGGGCCGCAACGACGTGGACTGTGAGAGTGAGGAGGGGGCTGCCCGGTATGCGAACCGGGTGGTCTGCCTGAATTCCGCCACGGCCGCAGAGGAACTGAATCTGCGGATCCTGGGCGTGCGGGAGGGGGACGAAGTGATCGTTCCCGCATATACATATACGGCTAGTGCGAGCGCCGCAATTCATTGCGGTGCTGTTGTTGTGTTTGCGGATATTCAGAAAGACGGAGATCCAGACACGCATATGCCGGAGATGGACTACGAGAAGCTGGCCGCACTGATCACTCCCCGGACTAAGGCGATTGTCACCGTGGACCTGGGAGGCATTGTCTGCGACTACGAGAAGATCAACCGGATCGTCGAGGAGAAGAGATCGCTCTTCACGCCGATGGACTGCCATGAGGACGTGCTGTCGGATCTGGGTTCCCGGATCCAGAAGGCTCTGGGCCGGGTGGCTGTCGTGGCCGACTGCGCTCACAGCCTCGGGGCTTCGAGAGTGTTCGGCGGGAAGCGGCTCAACTGCGGACAGATGGCTGATTTTACATCCTTCAGCTTCCACGCGGTGAAGAATTTCACCACCGCGGAGGGCGGAGCGTCGGCGTGGCTTCCGATTCCCGGCATTGATAACGCGGAGATCTATCACATGTACCAGCTTCTGTCCCTGCACGGGCAGAACAAGGACGCCCTGGCCAAGACGAAACTTGGTGCCTGGGAGTACGATATCATCGGCCCCTGGTACAAATGCAATATGACTGATATCATGGCGGCGATGGGACTGCGCCAGCTGGACCGCTATCCCGGACTGCTCGCGCGCAGAACCTGGATTCTGAACAGATATGACGCGGCCTGCGACGCGCTGGGCATCTCTCACCTGGTTCACCACAATGAGACGATGGACAGCAGCTGCCACCTGTACCTGATCCGGGTGCCCGGCATCACGGAGCAGCAGCGCGGCGAGATCATCGAGAAGATGGCCGCGAAGGGCGTAGCCACGAATGTGCATTACAAGCCGCTGCCCATGATGACTGCCTACAAGGCGCTGGGCGCGGATATCAAGGATTATCCGAACGCCTATGACTATTATCACAACCTGATCACCCTGCCGCTGCACACATTGCTCTCGGATGAGGATGTGTCTTACGTCATCGAGGTGCTCAGCGAGGTTGTGAAGGAATATCTGTGAAATGAGGGTCAAGCCGATGAAGCTTCGCAGGTGGGAAGAACTGCCGGCATTTCTGCAGAATGAGGAAGTGCGTCCGTACTATGACAGCCTTGTGAAAAAACAGGGACTGCTGACGTTAAAGCGTGCATTTGACGTAACCGTTGCCTGGATCCTGCTGGTTCTGCTGGCTCTGCCGATGGCGGCGGTCGCGATCTGGATCAAGCTGGATTCTCCCGGACCGGTATTCTACCGGCAGGAGAGGGTGACCCAGTACGGAAAACGATTTAAGATTCATAAGTTCCGGACGATGGTGGACCACGCGGACCAGATCGGCTCGGCCGTGACCGTGGGGGGCGACCCCAGGATCACCCGGGTCGGAGCAAAGCTGAGACATCTGCGGATCGATGAGCTGCCGCAGCTGATCGACGTGCTCCAGGGGACCATGTCCTTCGTGGGAACCAGGCCGGAAGCCGTGAAATATGTGAAGAAATATAAACCGGAATACCGGGCGACGCTGCTGCTGCCGGCCGGCATTACGAGTGAGACCAGCATCCGCTACAAGGATGAGAGCCGCCTCCTGAAAGAGGCGGAGGACGTGGACCTGGTCTATGTCCGGGACGTGCTGCCCGGCAAGATGGAGTGGAATCTGAAGGGCATCCGGGAGATGTCTGCGTTCGGAGACCTGAAGATTATGTTTGAGACTGTATTTGCAGTATTAAAACATTGAGTATTGGATGGGAAGATGACGATGGAACCATATTCTGTATTAATGACCGTCTACGGAAAAGACAATCCGGCGTATTTCTCTCTGGCACTGGACAGTATGTTCAGCCAGACCTACCCCGCGAAGGAGATCGTCCTGGTCAAGGACGGCCCGGTCACGGAGGAGCTGCAGCGTGTCATTGACGAGAAGAAGCAGGCGGGAGCCCCGATCAAGGAGGTCTCTCTGCCGGTCAATGTCGGACTGGGCCGCGCCTTGAACGAAGGTATCAAGCAGGCCTCCTGCGAGCTGATCGCGCGCATGGATTCGGACGATTATTCGCTGCCGGAGCGGTGCCGCCGCCAGGCGGAGGAGTTTGAGAAGAACCCTTCTCTGGATATTATCGGCTGCCCGGTCAAGGAGTTCGTGGGCACGATCGACAATGTCGTCGGGGAGCGGAGGGTCCCCCTGACGAATGAGGAGATCTACCGTTTCGCGAAGACGAGGGATCCCTTCAACCATCCGACGGTCATGTACCGCAAGTCAATGGTTGAGAAGGTCGGCTGCTATTCGGATTACCGGAAGAACCAGGACACGGACCTGTGGATCCGGATGCTTTCCGCGGGAGCCGTATGTGCCAACCTGCCGGAGCCGCTGTTCCGGTTCCGGTTTGACGAGGGGACCTACAAGAAGAGAAAATCCTGGATCAACACGAAGATCCTGATTGAGATCCGTTACAACGCCTGGAGATCCGGCTTTAACTCCTTCTTTGATTTCCTGAAGGTTGCCGTCGCCCAGCTGGGCACATTCATTCTGCCGGTAGGCTTCCAGAAGTTCATTTATCAAAAACTGCTGAGGAGATAATTCCGATGGGATTTGAGCAAAGAGTAAATTATTATCTGAACAGATTTCCCAAAGTAAAGAAGGCGGTCAAGTCCGTCTACCAGCACGCGATGGTCGCGGTGAGCAGGCCGCCTCGGTGCAAGGGAAAGGTGAGCCGGCTCTCGCCCAATGACCCTGCGTGGGAGTATTTCTTCGGCTATTATGACCGGTCCCCGTGGGACCGGACCGACCGCTATGTGCTCTGCCTCCGGGCAAAGGAGACGCGTAAGGACGTCAGCCCGAAGGAGCCTGCGGACATTCTGCTGATCGATACGAAGGCGAAGAAGGACGCGCCGGAGCGGGTGCGCAAGATCGCCGAGACGCATACCTGGAACGTCCAGCAGGGCTGCATGATGCAGTGGCTGGGCCCGGACTGCTCTGCGCGGATCATTTACAATGATTTTCGTAACGGGCAGTATGTGAGCGTGATCCACGAGATCGAGAGCGGCTCCGAGAGAGTGATTCCGGCTCCGGTCTATTCGGTGAGTGAGGACGGAAGCTACGCGCTGACACTCGATTTCAGCAGGCTTTATTCGCTGCGCCCGGGCTACGGATATTACAATCTTCCGGAGAAAACCAAGGGAGAGGCGCTGCCGGATGCCGTGGCGGTGAGGAAGATCGATCTTCACACCGGCGAGGTGACAAACCTCCTCACGTACAAGGATTTTGCCGCGTTTGAGCCGAGAGAAGAGATGCTGGATCCGAGAGCGGTCCACAAGGTCAATCATCTGATGATCTGCCCGGACGGCAAGCGGTTCATGGTGCTGTACCGGTGGTTCGTGGGAGAGCGGAAGTACACCCGGCTGATGACGTGCAACGCGGACGGGTCGGAGATGTATGTGCTCTCGGACGACGATATGGTGAGCCACTGCTTCTGGAAGAGCAACGAGGAGATCCTCGCGTTCGAGAACAAGAAGGAATCCGGCCCCGGCTATTACCTGATGAAGGACCGGACGCAGGAGTTCGTTCACTGCTGGCCGGAGATCAACGGCGACGGGCATCCGAGCTACAATCCCGACCGCAGCATGATCGTCACGGACTCTTATCCGGACAGGAAGAGGGTCCAGTATCTGCGGGTCGCAGACAGCGAAACGGAACCGTTAAGGACCGTTGCCGAGGTCTTCTCTCCGTTCTCTTATGACAATGATACGCGCTGCGATCTGCACCCGCGCTTCAACCGCGCGGGAGACCGTGTCTGCTTCGACTCGGTCTTTGAGGGACGCCGGCGACTCTACGAAGTATCCGTGAGGTGAGAATACGAATGAACAAGGAATGGCTGCATTTAGCGATTAAGAGAGCTCTGCACGCGGTTCTGCACGTGTACTGGGTGTTCCCGGTCCGCAAGAACCGGATTGCCCTGATTAACGAACAGGGATTCACTTACAATGACAGTCTGAAATACATCAATGAGTACCTTCGGGAGAAATGTCCCGGCAAGTACGAGGTAATCTACCCGGTGAAGGCCGGGACGGAGACCGCGCCAGACGCAGTCGCGGTCAAGCCGATGTCGGTCAAGTACTTCTACTATGTGCTGACGAGCCGCGTGATCTTCACGAACTGCGGCGGCGTATCGTATCTTCCGAAGCGCAGGAAGCAGAAGATCATCAACACCTGGCACGGCGGCGGCGCCTACAAGAAGGTCGGCATCGACGTCTGGGATACGAAGTACAGCCGGGCCGAGGATAAGATGAACGCGTCGAACACGGACATCCTCTTCGCGTCCTGCGGCGCATTTACAAAGTATGAGGCGCCTGCGATGATGTTTGACCCGAAGCAGTGCATCCCTGCCGGACTTCCGAGAAATGATATCTTCTTCAAGGAGCGCCCGGAGATCCGGGAGAAGGTCTACCGGACCCTGGGGCTTAAGGAGGACGAGAAGCTGGTGCTCTATGCGCCGACGTACCGCTCCGACACTTCGAGCTTCGCGAACAGCAAGGAAGCCCGCCTGATCGACGTGGATTACGAGAAGGTCACCGAGACGCTCTCGAGAACCCTCGGCGGCAGCTGGAAATTCGGCATCCGCCTTCATCCGCGGATCGGGGTCAAGGAGTTCCCCGGCATGGATGTCGTGAACTGTACGCGCTACCCGGACATGCAGGAACTGCTCTATGCATGCTCTGCAGTGATTACCGATTACTCCTCTCTGATGTGGGACTTCTCACTGACCATGCGCCCGTGCTTCATCTATGCACCGGATATTGACCAGTACGAAGCAGAGAGAGGGTTTTATGTGCCCACAAGCCAGTGGCCGTTCCCGATCGCGCGTTCCAACGAGGAGCTGGTGCGCCAGATGGAAACCTTCTCGGATGAGGAGTACCGGGAGCGTGTGAAGAAGCATCATGCCGCACTGGACAGCTACGATACCGGCAAGGCCTGCGAGACTGCGGTATCCCTGATTGAATCAAAGCAGGCTTAAGGGAGGCTCCCGGGATGCAATCCGGATCCGGGGATGACAGAAAGGTTGAGACGATGAGAGAAAGAATCGAGCAAAACAGAATAATATGGGGCTTGCTTCTGATGGTCTACGTCTCTCTGTTCGTCGGAGGCCACATCCCTCACGGAAAGATCCTCGTCCTGGCAACGGTGGTGCTGACCCTGGTCTGGTACCTGATGCTCGGGCATTTCCGGATTCTGTTTGTCTATCCGCTGCCGCTGATCCATCTGCTGCTCTTCATGATTTTCTGTTTTGCGAGCAGCCTGTGGGCACTGTACCCGCGGCTGGCGGTCAGCAAGACGAAGGACCTGCTGTGGGTGCTGATCACGACACTGCTGGTCAGCCTGGTCTGCATGAGCAGGGCTTCGGTCGAGAAGATCCTCAGGCTCGTCATGTGGACCGGATATCTGATCTCGGTCTATGCCTTCCTCTTCTATGGTGTTAAGAATGTGCTGGAGGCACTGGGCAAGCAGCGAATCTCCAATGACGCGATGAACGCGAACACGCTGGGCATGAGCATCGCCTACGCGATCATCATCCAGGTGTACCTGATTCTGAAGGAGCGGAAGATCCGCTGGTATATCGTGTTCCTGATTCCTTCGTTCCTGGTCCTGGCAGTTTCCGAGAGCCGCAAGGCGTTCCTGCTTCTGGTCGCCGGCGCCGGCCTGCTGATCCTGATGAAGAACGCGTCGGATCCCAAGCGATTCAAGCGGGTGACGCGGTTCGGGCTGATTCTGATCCTGGGCGTCGTCGCGCTGGTGGTCGCCTCCAGAATGCCCATGTTCGCGGGCATTATCCGCCGGCTTGAGACATTCCTGAATTTCTTCAGCGGCGAGGGCAAGATCGATAATTCGACGCTGAACCGGGTCAAGCTGATCGAGCTGGGCGTCGAGATCTGGAGGGAGCATCCGCTCCTCGGCATCGGCATGGACAATGCCAGAATGATCGGCGGAGAGGTATTCAACAAGGGAGAGTATTATCTTCACAACAACTATATGGAGCTTTTGGCGGACGGAGGCCTGATCGGATTCCTGCTGTATTACAGCATGCCGTTCCTCCTTCTGACGAGAGCTGTCCGGCAGCAGAGGCGATGGGTGGAGGATGACGCGATGATCTGCGTGATCCTGCTCCTGCTGATGCTGGTGCTGGACGTCGGATTTGTGTCCTATGACAGCAGAACGAATTATCTGCTGTATCTGGCAATATATATTGAGTTCAGAAACAAACACACAGACAAGGATAAGATACTAAGAGAGTCAGGAGATCTAACATGACAGTTGCAGTTATCATTGCCGGCGGATCCGGCAGCAGAATGGGCCAGAGTATTCCCAAGCAGTTCATCACCATCAATGACAAGCCGGTGCTGATCTACACACTGGAGGGATTCCAGAAGCATCCGCAGGTGGACGCGATCGAGGTAGTCTGCATCGAGGGTTGGGCCGACGTGGTCTGGGCCTATGCGAAGCAGTTTAACATCGATAAGCTGAAATGGATCGTTCCCGGAGGGAAGACCGGCCAGGAATCGATTCGCAACGGTGTCTACAACCTGGAGGGAATCTGCGCGGATGACGATACGGTTATCATCCACGACGGGATCCGCCCGCTGGTCGACGCGACGGTCCTCACGGACGTAATCGTGAAGTGCCGGCAGTACGGCAATGCGGTGACCTCCATGCCTTACAATGAGCAGATCTTCGTGGCGGACGATGATATCAGCACAGTCCAGTATATCCCCCGCGAGACGATCCGGCGTGTGTCTACACCGCAGGCCTACCGGTTCCGCCGCCTCTTTGACGCGTATCATGAGGCGTTCGAGAAGGAGATCGGCATCTACGGTTCTTCCTACACGAACACGATGATGGTTGAACTGGGAGAGCGGCTGTACTTCGCAGCGGGCTCAGACCGGAACATCAAGCTGACGACGAAGGATGACCTGGAGCTCTTTAAGGCCTTCCTGAAAGCGGATTCGAACAACTGGCTGAAATAATACATCTGGAGAGGTGAAAGGGTATGAACCTTTACGATAGTCCTTTATACTGTCAGGATCTGAAGGCGGTGTGCTCGCTGGCGCTCCCCTGGGAGAAGCTGGACGGGAAGACGCTTTTGATCTCCGGCGCGACCGGGCTGATCGGCAGCTTTCTCACCGACGTGCTGATGTGTAAAAACCAGGAGGACATCTCCTGCAAGGTGGTTGCCATCACGAGGAATCCGGAATCCGCGGCCGGGAGATTCCGCAGATGGGCGGGGGATGAGCGTCTGGCCTTCCTCGCGCACGATATGCGGGAGCCTCTGGACGGTTCTTCGCTCGAGAGGGTGGACTATGTGCTGCATCTCGCCTCGAATACGCATCCGAAGCAGTATGCGACCGATCCCATCGGCACGATCACGATCAATGTCTTCGGGCTGTATGAGCTTCTGGAGTTTGCGGCGAGCCGCCGCGCGGAGCGGTTTGTCTTCGCGTCTTCCAATGAGATCTACGGGAATAACCGGGGAGACGTGGAGTTATTTGACGAAGCGTACTGCGGCTATATCAACTGCAATACGATGCGCGCGGGATATCCGGAGAGCAAGCGGTGCGGCGAGGCGCTGTGCCAGGCTTACCGGGCCCAGAAGAACCTGGACGTGGTCATCCCCAGGCTCACGCGGTCTTACGGGCCGACGATGAAGATGGATGACACGAAAGCGCTGAGCCAGTTTATCCGCAAGGCGTTAAATGATGAGGACATCGTGCTCAAGTCCAAGGGAGAGCAGTACTACAGCTTCACGTATGTGGCCGACGCGGTCAGCGGCCTGCTGACGGTCATGCTTCTGGGGCAGGACGGAGAGGCCTATAATATCGCGGACGAGAGCGGAGACAGCCGCCTGAAGGACCTTGCCGCGGCGGTTGCCGAAACCGTGGGCAGGAAGGTGGTCTTCGAGCTTCCGGATGCGGTGGAAGCCGCGGGTTACAGCGTCGCGACGAAGGCGCGGCTGGACGGAGAGAAGCTGCGGCAGCTGGGCTGGCGCCCGCGCTACGACCTGAAGCAGGGCGTGGGAAGAACCATTGGAATTATGAAGGAAGTGCAGGGAGACTGAATGGGAAGCGAGCAGAATATTGATATTGTGATTACCTGGGTGGACGGAAGCGATCCGGCCTGGTTAGAGGAAAAAGCAAAATACCAGCAGAAGAAGAGCGGCGACGTGCGGGCGAACCGCTACCGCGACTGGGATTTCCTGAGATACTGGTTCCGCGCCGTTGAGGAGAATGCAACCTGGGTCAGGAACATCTATTTCGTGACCTGGGGTCATCTTCCGGCATGGCTCAACACGGATCACCCGAAGCTCAAGATCGTCAATCACAAGGACTTTATCCCGGCGGAGTATCTTCCGACCTTCTCGTGCCGGCCGATTGAGATGAATCTTCACCGGATTCCGGGACTTTCGGAGCGGTTCGTGTATTTCAACGACGATATGTTCCTGCTGCGCAAGACGGAGGCCACGGATTTCTTCAAGAACGGGCTGCCCTGTGATACCGCAGTGCTGGACGCGATCACGATCAACGAGACGACCAATGACGGTGACCCGATCAAGGCGCAGTCTCTCTATACGACCCTGATCTTCAACGTCGCGGCGATCAACCGCAACTTCAACAAGCGTGAGAGCATGCGGAAGAACTGGAGAAAATGGTACTCGCCTGTCTATGGCAAGCAGGTCATCCGGACGCTTCTGCTGACACCGTGGATCAAGTTCACGGGCTTCAAGAGCCCTCATGTGCCTTATTCTTACTTAAAGTCCACATTTGAGGATGCCTGGCAGCACGAGGAGGAAGTCCTTAAGCTGGCCTGTGAGCACAAGTTCCGCCAGCCCACCGACGTGAGCAGCCGGATGTTCTCCTACTGGCAGCTGGCGAAGGGAACCTTCATGCCGCGCTCGCCGAAGGCGGGGGTGTCCACCAGCATCTGCGCGGACGCGAAGAAGAATGAGGAGACGCTGAGGATCATCCGGAACCGTGAGCACAAGATGCTCTGCATCAACGATGATTATCACGGCGATCATTTTGAAGAGATTCAGAAGCAGTTCATCGATGCATTTGAGAGCATTTACCCGAAGAAGTCTTCCTTCGAGCGCTGACCGGGCAGGCCGGGAGGCGTCCCGGTAAAACGGATCTCTAAGTAACGAATCTGAGCATACATGGGAGTATGAAACGTTGTTTCTCTGACAGGCAATATGTTTCACTTGCGCGAGGAGAAACCGATGTTGATTCAGAAATTAATCCGCTATGCGAGAGACCCAAAGTACAGATTTCTTGTCAATGCGTCCAAAGGGTTCTTAAACCGGCTCTCGGATGAGGAATTCATCCACAGGAAATTCCGGGTGGTGATGGGCTGTGAGCCGAACCTCGAAGAGCCGAAGACGTTCAACGAGAAGCTGCAGTGGCTGAAGCTCTATGACCACAATCCGAAGTATACGGACCTGGTAGACAAGGAGAAGGTCAAGGAGTATGTGTCGAAGCAGATCGGCAGAGAATATGTCATTCCCACGCTGGGCGTGTGGGATTCCTTTGAGGAGATCGATTTTGATGCTCTTCCGGATCAGTTTGTGCTCAAATGCACGCATGACAGCGGCGGACTGGTCATCTGCAAGGACAAGAGCCGGCTGGACAAAGAGGCCGCCAAACAGAAGATTGATCATTGCCTGACGAGGAATTTCTTCTACTACGGCAGAGAGTGGCCGTACAAGAACGTCAAGCCGAGAATTCTCGCAGAGCCCTACCTGGAGGATGCTCACGGGGAGCTCAATGATTATAAGATCATGTGCTTCGGAGGCGAGGTCAAGTGCTCATTTGTCTGCACGGACCGCTTCAACGGGAAGGGGCTGAAGGTCACGTTCTTCGACAAGGACTGGGAGCGGATGACCTTCGAGCGGCATTATCCTGCCAGCAGTGAAGTGATCGACAAGCCGGAGCAGTATGAAGAGATGTGCAGGCTTGCGGAGATCCTCAGCGAAGGGATTCCTTTCGTGCGGGTGGATTTCTATGATCTGGACGGGAAGGTCCTCTTCGGAGAGATGACGTTCTTCCCGGGCGGGGGCTTCGAGGAGTTCACGCCGGAGGAATGGGACAGAACGCTGGGAGACTGGATCGTCCTGCCGCCGAAGCAGAGATAGAAGAAGTAAGAGGTGCTGCCGGCAGGCGCCGGCAGTTTTTCTGACGATAACTGAATAAATCATCAGAATGTAGATAAGATCTATGAAAGGACGGGAGTAGAGTCATGATCGAAAAATGCATTCGTTTGCTGCGCGATCCGAAGTACCGTTTCGCGGTGCTCTCGGATTATGGTTTCCTGAATAAGATGTCGGATGAGAAGTTCCTGAAGAAGAAGTTCCGGCTGCTGATGGGATATCCGCTGGATCTGGAAAACCCGCGCACATTCAACGAGAAGCTGCAGTGGCTGAAGCTGCATGATCACAATCCGCTGTATACGACGATGGCAGACAAGTATGCGGTGAAGGAATATGTCTCGCAGAAGATCGGGGCACAGTATGTGATTCCGAATCTGGGTGTCTGGGAGCGGGCGGAGGACATCGATTTTAAGGAGCTGCCCGACCAGTTCGTGCTCAAGTGCACGCACGACAGCCACGGGCTCGTGATCTGCAAGGACCGCAGCAAGCTGGATGAAGAGAAGGCCCGGAAGACCCTGCGCGAGGGGCTGAAGCAGAACTATTATCAGAAGTTCCGGGAGTGGCCGTACAAGGATATCAAGCCGCGCATCATCGCAGAGCAGTACATGGAGGACGACACCGGAGAGGAACTGAGGGATTATAAGGTCCTGTGCTTCGGCGGAGAGCCGAAGCTCATCGAGCTGCACCAGGGGAGATACTCGGACCATCCCACGCAGGATTACTATGACGTGGAGTGGAAGAGAAGCGAGATCTCGCAGGGACAGCTCCGGAAATACCACACCTCGGGGAAGGATTTCCCGAAGCCGCCGGTACTGGATGAGATGCTTCGTTGCTCCCGCATCCTGTCGGAAGGAATCCCGCACATCCGGGTGGATTGGTACTGTGTCAGCGGGAAGCTGTATTTCGGAGAGCTGACGTTCTATGACGGGGCGGGGTTCGCACCGTTTGACAAGAAGGAATATGATCTGCTGCTGGGCAGCTGGATCAAATTGCCCGGCAAGGAGTCGTAGATGACATCGGAAGAGTTTTTAAAGGAAGCGTTGGCGTGGGATGAGTGTCCCGCGGATTTTGAAGAGACATACAAGGAATTTCAGGTGTATCAGGGCGTGACGGCGAAGACGCTGGCCAAGCTGCACCGGGTCTGTGAGAAGAACCAGGTCAATTACCAGCTCGCCTACGGGTCTCTGCTGGGTGTCGTGCGCGACGGAGGCCAGATTCCGTGGGACTATGACGTGGACGTGCTGGTGCCTTTCGCGGAGAAGGAGAAGCTTCTGGAGGCGCTCCGGAAGGACCTTGGCAGCGAGTATTATGCGTACTCGCCGGACCTGGATCCGCGCTGCCGGCATATGATCATGCGGTTGGCTCCGAAGGAGTACCGGACCGAGGCGCTGCACGTGGATGTCTTCTTCCTGATCGGCTCGCCGGAGGATGAGGCGGAGCGGAGGGCATTTGCCAGGCAGATGGCGGATATCTCGGAGAAGCGCTACGGGAAGTTTGTGAATCTGATCGAGGAGTCGATGGGACGGCCGCGGCGGTTTGCTTCGCTGCTTCTGAAGAGAAAACTGCCGGCCCTGCTGGCGTCCGTCGGGAAGATCGACCGGACTTACCGGGAGCTTGCGGAGAAGTACCCGCTGGAGGGAGCTACCTATTATGTGACTGCGGATACCTATGCGGACTGGAAGGATTACCCGGCAGAGCTCATGAAGGAGACCGAGGTCGTCGAGACGGGCTACGGGCCGATCCGCGTCCCGGTGCGGCGCGAGGAACTGCTGGCGCTGCTCTACGGTGATTATATGAGTGTACCGCCGCTGCCCAGACGCATCCACGAGGTGAAATATCACACGAACCGGATCCGCCTCTTTCAGCAGAGAGCTGCAAAATAACAGGAGAACAGACAGATGAAGTTGATGATTGGGGCAGATGTCGTCCCTACAAAAGCGAATACCGCCTTATTTGAAAAAGGGGACGGAGCCGGCCTTGTCGGCTCCGAACTGTTGAGCTTATTACATCAGGCGGATGCGGCGGTGATTAACCTGGAGGTGCCTCTGACGGACCACCAGACCCCGATTGAGAAGCACGGGCCGGCCCTGCGGGCCGCGACATCCTGCATCGCGGGATACAAGGCTCTGGGGATTACGCTGGCCGCGGCTGCGAACAATCACATCCTCGACCAGGGGACGGAGGGCCTCTTCTCGACGATCCGCGTGCTGGATGAGGCCGGGATCGCCCATGTGGGTGCCGGAGAGAATCTCGCGGAGGCCGCGAAGCCGTATATCCTGCAGAAGGGAGATGTGAGCGTCGGAGTCATCGCCTGCGCGGAGCACGAGTTCTCGATCGCAGGAGAGAAGCGCCCGGGTGCGAATCCGTTCGACCCGCTGACCGTTCCGGACCAGGTGGCAGAGCTGAAGAAGAACTGTGATCATGTGATCGTTCTGTACCACGGAGGCAAGGAGCTCTACCGGTATCCTTCCCCGCAGCTTCAGAAGACCTGCCGCAAGCTGGTGGAGAAGGGGGCGGATCTCGTGATCTGCCAGCATTCTCACTGCATCGGCTGTGAGGAGAAGTATCAGGGCGGCAGAATCATCTACGGGCAGGGCAATCTTCTCTTTGACCTGGATGACCACGAGTGCTGGCTGACGGGACTGCTGCTGGAGGTGGACACCGAAGGCGGGCTGAATGTCACATACCATCCGGTGGTCAAGAACGGGCATGCGGTGCGGCTGGCCGAAGGAGCAGAGGCGGCAGAGATCCTGGATGCCTTCCGGGCACGCGGCGAGGAGATCCGGAAGGACGGGTTCATCGAGGAGAATTATCGCAAATTTGCCGCGGAGATGTTCCACGTCTATGAGAACGCGGTCTTCGGCAAGAGAGGCTTCGCGACCAAGGTGCTCAACCGCCTGAGCGGCGGCCGCTACTATCGCCGGCTTCTCAAGAAAAAATATACAAAAGCACAGCGCATCGCGCTTGAGAATTTCATCGAATGCGAGGCGCACCGCGAGCTGTGGTTAGAAGGGCTGAAGAATGGCTGAACAGAAAAATACAACAACAAAACGGGTGGTATTAAACTCGTTTATATATTCGGCAAGCGGACTGCTGCTGAAGTGCTTCAGCTTCTTCCTCCTTCCGCTCTACACCGCGTATCTGACGACCGAGGACTACGGAATTAACAGTATTGCCACCAGCTTCATCACCACGATGGGCTTCGTGGTTGCATTTTCCCTGTTCTCTGCAGTCATGCGCTTCTATGTGGACCTGAAGGATGACCCGGAGCAGCTCAAACGCTTCTATGGTACGATCAGCCTGTTCACATTGCTCTCCGGCCTTGTGTTCGGGACGCTGCTGACATTGCTGCGGGGACTGGTATCGGAGCACATTTTCTCCGGGGTACCGTATTATCCGATCATCTTCGTCAGCCTGATCGCCCTGCTGTTTCACTGCCAGCAGCTGATCTTCGACAATGTGCTGCGAAGCCAGCAGAAGGCCATGCACAGCTCGCTGGTTACGATCGTGTTCTTCTTCGTGACTCTGGGGCTGAACATTCTCTTTGTCGTGGTCCTCAAGATGGGCGCGCTCGGAACGATCCTTGCGTCTGCGATCTCTTACGGCGCTCACTCGATCTATTTCATCATCTACATGCTGGCGACCCGGCAGATGGTGTACTGCCTGGACCTGCCGCTGCTTAAGAAGGCGCTGAAGTACTCGGTGCCGATCATGCCGCACAACCTGTCGACGCAGATCGCGGTCCTGGTATCGAAGGTCCTGATCGGCGACGCGGTGTCGCTCGGCAGCCTGGGCGTCTATACGGTTGCGACGCAGTTCGGCAACATGGCGGATACGGTGCAGAATTATGTGGATTATGCGTACGGCCCCTGGCTGTACGAGAAGCTGCACGCGAGAGAAGAGGCCTACAAGAGCAACATCCGCAAGACCGTGAAGCTGCTGTGCGCGGTGATCGGCCTGTTCTTCCTGGGTATATCACTTTTTGCCCATGATTACATCATCCTGTTCATCAAGAAGGATTACTATGACGCGTGGAAATACGTCCCGCTGATCGTGCTGGTGTTCACGATCAAGACGGCTTATTATTTCTACGTGGAGGTCCTGTTCTACTACAAGAAGGCCTCGAAGTTCCTCTTCACCGCGACCGTGACGAGCAGTATCCTGAACGTGCTCCTGTCGTACTTCCTGATCCCCGCGTGGGGGGTCCTGGGATCGATTGCGGCGGACGGAATCTCGATGGTGATCCGCGTGCTGATCATCTATTTCATCAGCCGGAGGTTCGAGGACATCGGCCTGAAGATGAAGGATTTCCTCTTAAACTTCGTGATGGTATCCGGGTTTATCGCCGCGGGACTGTCACTGTCCTTCTTCAAGTACGGCAATAAGTTCATCATTCTGAACTTCGGATTCAAGGTCGTCATCGTCCTGCTCTATATCGGAATCAACCTGTATCTGCACAGAGAGCAGATCAAGCCGCTGATGGCTTTCCTCAAAAAGAAACTGCATAAGAATAAGTAAGAATGACAAAAAAAACGCCTGAGAATCTGCGGATTCTCAGGCGTTTTTGTCATGTGTCAGACGGAAGTCAGATGCCGTAGTACTCCTTGTACCAGCGGGCAAATGCGCGAAGGCCCTCGCGGATTCCGATGGACGGCCGGAAGCCGAAGTCCTGCTCCAGGGCAGAGGAGTCCGCGTAGGTGACCGGCACATCGCCGGGCTGCATGCCGACCAGCTCCCGGTGGGCCTCGAAATCATAGTCCTGCGGGAGAACGCCGGCATCGACCAGCTCCTCCTGGAGCGTCTGGATGTAATCCATCAGATTCTCCGGTGTGCCGCCGCCGATGTTGTAGACCGCGTAGGGCGGGATCGGAAGCCCGTCCGCTCCGGTCATTTTCGCGGGAGCACCCTGCATGACGCGGTAGATGCCCTCGACGATATCGTCCACATAGGTGAAGTCTCTCTTGCAGTTGCCGTAGTTGAAGAGCTTGATGGACTCGCCCCGCACAAGTCTCTCCGTGGCGGAATAATAGAACATATCCGGCCGGCCGGCGGGTCCGTAGACCGTGAAGAAACGCAGGCCCGTGGAAGGGATGTTGTACAGCTTGGAGTAGCTGTGGGCCAGGAGCTCATTGCTCTTCTTGGTTGCCGCGTACAGGGAGACCGGGTTGTCGACCTTGTCCTCCACGGAGAAGGGAACCTTGGTGTTGCCTCCGTACACGGAGGAGCTGGAGGCGTAGACCAGGTGCTCGACCTCGTAGTGGCGGCAGGCCTCCAGAATGTTGAAGAAGCCGATCAGGTTGCTCTCGATATAGACGTCCGGATGATCGATCGAATACCGGACGCCGGCCTGTGCGGCCAGGTTCACGACCACCTGCGGGCGGTAGGTCTCAAATACCTCGCGGACCAGAGCGGCATCCGCGATGGAGCCTTTGATGAAAATGTGCTCTACGGGGGAATCCTGCTTCTCGATCAGCGCAAGCCGGTAATCCTTCAAGGCGGGATCATAATATTCGTTCATATTATCGAGGGAAATGACTCTTCCCTGATGCAGCTCTTCCCGCAGCTTGAGGACCAGGTTGGCCCCGATGAATCCGGGAGATCCGGTCACAAGGATGGTTTTTCCTTCCAGTTCGACTCTAGTCTTGTTCATCGCTTTACCTCACTTCTGTAATCCGTGATAATTCTTCTGTGCGTTCTCGTAGCTCTTCAGGTCGCCGATGTCATAGCGGCTGCCGGGCATCTGCATGCTGTGCATGACGGTGTGCCGGCACATCCAGGAGATCAGGCTGCCGGGAGCGTCGGTGCCGCATCCGTCCTGCAGGGCGTCCTTGATGCGGGCCGCGTCTTCCTTGCGGTAGATGTAGAAGGGAGGCGTGCACCAGTGGGACCTGGGGACGGCCGGCTTCTCCTCAAAGGACAAGATCCGCTCATCGTCCGAGATCTCGGCGACGCCGCTCTTGCTCAGGCGTTTTTCATCTGCCTCGTAGTAGCGCATCGTGCAGGAGGTCTGCTTCGCCTGCGCATACTGCAGGAAGGAGACCAGGGAAAAGTCCAGGAGGTTGTCGCCGGCGACGATCAGGAGGTCGTCGCTGATGCCGGTCTCATCCAGAGCGAACTGGATATCACGGACCGCGCCCAGACGCGTCTCGTTGGAAGAGGTCCCGTCGTCGATGATGCGAAGAGGAAGCGTGTGATTCTCTGCCCATGCCTGAAAATGGCCGGCAAACCGGTGGTTGGAGATGACGATGTATTCGTCGATCAGGCCGGAGCGGTCAATGTCGCAGAGCAGCCAGTCCAGGATGGTTTTGTCGCCGACCTTCAGAAGGGGCTTCGGAAAGTTCTCGGTCAGAGGATACAGACGCGTGGCATAGCCTGCCGCTAAAACAATGCATTTCATATGTGAGTCCTTTCTGAACTTAACGTTCGGTTCCGTTGGCGCTCTCGCACAGGTGGAAGGAGTATTTGCCGGTGAGTTCCGGGAAAGATCCCAGGTATTTGCTTGTGACAGATTCTTCGATGCTCTCCACGTAGGCGGGATCGATCAGGGCCATGCAGCAGCCCTTGAAGCCGGCTCCGCTGAAGCGCCCGCCGTAGATGCCCTTGGTCTCGCGCATGATCTCGTAGAGACGGATCTGCTCCGGAGCGCCGGATTCCCAGTTGTGGATGCTGCTCCAGCCGGACTCGAAGGAGAGGCGGCCGTATTCCTCGATGTCGCCGCGGCGCCAGGCTTCGGCGCCCTTCTCCACGCGCTCAAACTCCGTATACCAGTGCTCGCAGCGCTTCGCCCACGGGATCGGCAGGCGGTCCTTGTAGGCGTCATAGATCTCGCGCGGGACATTTCTCGCGTTGGCTTCGTTGAACTTCCCATAAGGGAGACCGGCATAGGCCTGCAGCGCGTAGACGCCGGAGCGGAGCTCGTCGACACGCATATTGTACTTGGATCCGGCGAGGCTGTGCTCCAGGCCGCTGAAGAAGATCGCGATCTTGTAGGGCTTCATCACCGGGCTGGTGGGAATCAGCTCGTAGGAGTTGTCCCTGGTGTCGAGGTAGAGGAGATGGTCCTTCTTGCCTAACACCTCGCAGCTCTGGTCCAGGGTGCCGACGGAGACGCCGACGTAGTTCTTCTCCGCGTCGAACGCGGTGTCGATCATCTGCTGCGCGGTTAAATGAATTCCGTTCACCTTGCAGAGAGCGGAGAGGAAGGCCAGGATGACGGCCGCGCTGGAGGAGAGGCCTCCGATCGGGAGGGAACCCTCGATGACGCCGCAGAGGCCGACGTTCAGGGTGTGGTGCTTCTCGAGAGCCCACGTCGCGCCGCGCAGGTAGTCGGCCCAGTCATTTTCCTTGAATTTCGGCACGGAATGGATGTGCCACTGGGCTCGCTTCGGGAACTGGAGGGAAGCCATCTCGATGACGCCGTTCTTCTTCGGGCGGTAGGCGATATGGATGCCCTTGTTGATCGCGAGGCCGGTGATCTTGCCGAGGTTGTGGTCCGAGTGGGCACCGATCGGGCAGATACGGTAGGGGCAGAAGGAGACGCCTTCTGCGTCTCTCTGATAGATCTCATAAAAGCGTTCTTCGCATTTCTTGCTCATATTGGTAAAATTCTCCTTCCTGACGGATCGTTCATCAGTCTCTGCGGAACAGGTCACGGGTGTAGACGCGGTCGGCGACGTCGTCGAGCGCGGGGTCGTAGCGGTTGGCGAGGATGCAGCCGCAGGCTTTCTTGAAGGTCTCCAGGTCGTTGACGACTTTGCTGCCGAAGAACGTGGAGCCGTCTTCCAGGGTGGGCTCATAGATGATGACCGTGGCGCCTTTGGCCTTGATTCTCTTCATGACGCCCTGGATCGAGGACTGGCGGAAGTTGTCCGAGTCGGACTTCATCGTCAGCCGGTACACGCCGACGACGATGTCTCTCTGCTGCTGCTCGCGCGCCGGGGAGTAGGAATCGTTGCTGCCGTAGACACCTGCGATCTCCAGGACGCGGTCTGCGATGAAGGACTTTCGGGTCCGGTTCGATTCCACGATGGCCTGGATCAGGTTCTCGGGAACGTCCTGATAGTTGGCGAGAAGCTGCTTCGTGTCTTTCGGCAGGCAGTAGCCGCCGTAGCCGAAGGACGGGTTGTTGTAGAAGTCGCCGACGCGGGGGTCGGTGCAGACACCCTTGATGATGGAGGCGGAGTTCAGCGACTTCACCTCTGCGTAGGTGTCGAGCTCATTGAAGAAGGATACGCGCAGCGCGAGGTAGGTGTTGACGAAGAGCTTCGTCGCCTCTGCCTCGGTCGTGCCCATGAAGAGGGTTTCCACGGGGTTCTTCCAGGCGCCCTGCTGCAGGAGGGAGGCGAAGATCCGGGCATCCTCCCGGGTGTCTTCGTCGCATCCCACGATGATGCGGCTCGGATACAGATTGTCGTATAAGGCCTTGGATTCGCGGAGGAACTCCGGGCTGAAGATGATCTTGAGGCCGGGGTATTCCCTGCGCACCTGGGCGGTGAAGCCGACGGGCACCGTGGACTTGATGACCACGACCGGGGAATCCTGGCGGGACGCGCAGGCGGCCTGCACCTGGTCCAGCACGGAGCGGACCGCGGAGCAGTCAAAGAAATTCAGCTTGGCATCGTAGTTGGTCGGCGCGGCGATGATGATGAAGTCCGCGGCCAGGTAAGCCGGGCTGCCGTCGGTGACGGCCTTCAGGTCCAGCTCGCGCTCGCCCAAGGAGGCTTCCGAGAAGAAGCGCTCGATGTATTCGTCGCGGATCGGGGACTGAAGGCGGTTGACCTTGTCGACCTTATCGGGGACGATGTCCACGGCGGTCACGCGGTGGTGCTGGGATAACAGGACGGCCAGGGAGAGGCCGACGTATCCGACACCGGCGACGGCGATCTGAAAAGTTCCGGGAACCTCCGCCTTCGCGGGGGAATCTTCCTTATAAAGAGAGGTGATATCGATCGATAATTCCTCTGCGATCAATTCCAGCTGTTCGATGCTGGGCATATAGATACCATTTTCCAGGTTGGACAGGACAGAACGGTTCATCCCGGTGCGCTGCGCGAGCTCTGTCTGGGTGAGATGCAGCGCTTTGCGGCGGGAGACGATCTGCCGGATCATATCGGTACGGTCCAAACGTTTCATCTTATATTCCTTTCTCGTCTGAGAGTAATAATCTGTTGCTGAAGACAACACATTCTGCGGTTGTCTGCTGGAAAATATAACATATTCACAAAATGATGTCAATGCTTCTTCTACGTATAGTTGAAATCAGCAACATTTTGCCGCGGATCGGTCCGAGATCGTCGGGAAAATGCGCAAGCGGGAGAGTGTGAAGGGCCAGAGGGGGCCGTCCGGCATGAGATTCTGAAGAATTTCTGAGGAAATGGGGCGTGGGCGGGCGAGAGGCTTGACAAGTCCGGCGGGGAGCATTATGATGTGGCTGTAGATGTTCACAAATATTGAGAGGTCATTGTTCATGAACAAGCAAGAAAAAGATGTTCTCCTTTCGCTGGCAGCGGAGCCTTATGTGAATCAGCGTGTGCTCTCGGAGCGCTGCGGCTGTTCGCTGGGGATGATCAACCGTTCGCTGCGCAGCCTGATGGATGCGGGGTTTGTAGATGACGGGATCCGGCTGACGAGGAAGGCCGCGGAGGAGATGACCGCGCACCGGCCGAAGAATGCGATCATTCTTGCGGCGGGATTCGGCATGCGGATGGTCCCGATCAATCTGAACACGCCGAAGGGGCTTCTGGAGGTGCACGGGGAGCGGCTGATCGACCGGCTGATCCGGCAGCTGCATGAAGTCAACATCCGGGATATCACCGTGGTGGTCGGCTACATGAAGGATGCGTTTGAGTACCTGATCGATGAATTCGGTGTTCAGCTGATCTATAACGAAGAATATGCGACAAGAAATAATATAAAGAGCCTGGACCTGGCGGTCCGGCTGATCTCGAATACCTACATCCTTCCGGCGGATCTGTGGTGCGAGAAGAATCCGTTTGCGGAGAGGGAGCTGTATTCCTGGTACATGGTGAGCGACCAGCCGGACGCGGAGAGCGAAGTGCGCATCAACCGCAAGGGGGAGCTGGTCCACACGGACGCGGGCGAGACCGGGAGCCGTATGATCGGAATCGCTTACCTGACGGGCCCGGAGGCGGGCCTGCTGCGGGAGCGGATCTCGCTTCTGTGCGCGGATCCGAAGAATGACGACGCGTTCTGGGAGAAGGCGCTCTTCGAGGACGGCCGGATGACCGTCTGCGCGCGGATCGCGCCCGGGGATGAGATCGTCGAGATCAATACGTACGAGCAGCTGCGGGAGCTGGACGCGGATTCGAACCATCTGCAGTCGGACGCACTGGACGTCATCTGCGGCGTCTTCGGCTGCAGGCATGAGGAGATCACGGGCATTCAGGTGCTCAAGAAGGGCATGACGAACCGGTCCTTCCTCTTCTCGGTCCGCGGCGAGAAATTCATCATGCGGATCCCGGGCGAGGGCACGGACCAGCTGATCGACCGTCACCACGAGGCGAAGGTCTATCAGACGATCGCCGGGCACGGGCTCTGCGACGACGTGGTCTATATCAATCCAGAGAACGGATTCAAGATCACGAAGTACCTGGAGGGAATCCGGGTGGCGGATCCGGACAGTGTGCCGGACCTGAAGAGATGCATGGACAAGCTGCGCGAGTTCCACGAGATGAAGCTCACGGTGGACCATTCATTTGACATCTTCGGACAGATCGAATTCTATGAGTCGCTCTGGAAAGGGGCGCCTTCGGTGTACCGGGATTACGAGAAGACGAAGGAGCAGGTCCTCTCTCTCAAGAGCTACATTGACTGGCATGTGCAGGAGCGTGTGCTGACGCACATCGACGCGGTGCCGGATAATTTCCTCTTCTGCAAGGGGGCAGACGGGGAGGAGGAGCTCCAGCTGACGGACTGGGAGTACTCGGGCATGCAGGACCCGCATGTGGACCTGGCGATGTTCTCGATCTACAGCCTGTATGACAAATGGCAGATCGACCGGCTGATCGACCTGTATTTTGAAGGGGACTGCCCGAAGGAGACGCGCATCAAGATCTATTGTTATGTGGCGGCCTGCGGACTTCTGTGGAGCAACTGGTGCGAGTACAAGCGGAGCCTCGGCGTGGAATTCGGCGAGTATTCGCTGCGGCAGTACCGGTTCGCGAAGGATTATTACCGCTATGCGACAGAGGAGATGAAGGACGTTGTTTCGAGTAAATAAAGCGATTATCATGGCAGCCGGCGTCGGGCAGCGGATGCGTCCGCTCACGCTCACGGTCCCGAAGCCGCTGGTTCCGGTGAACGGTCGGCGCATGATTGATACCGTGATCGAGGGGCTGCATGCCAACGGGATCACGGAGATCTATATCGTGGTCGGGTATCTGAAGGAGAAATTCGCGGGGCTGCCGGCGGAGTATCCGGGCGTGCAGCTGATCGAGAATCCGTACTACGATACCTGCAACAATATCTCGTCGCTTTATGTGGCGAGAGAGCATCTGGAGGATGTGATGATCCTGGACGGAGACCAGATCATCTATCGGCCGGAGATCCTGAAGGCGGAGGCAGAGCGGTCCGGCTACAACGGGGTCTGGATCGACGCGGAGACCGATGAATGGCTGATGCAGACGGACGAGGAGGGGATCGTGACCTCCTGTTCGCGCACCGGCGGGGCGCACGGCTGGCAGCTGTATTCGATCAGCCGGTGGAGCGCAGAAGACGGAAGGCAGCTCCGGAAGGACTTGGAGCTGGAGTTTGAAGAGAGGAAAAACCGGCAGATCTACTGGGACGACGTGGCGATGTTCTGCCACCCGGAGAACTACCGGCTGGGGGTTACACCGATGCAGGCGGGGGACATCATCGAGGTGGACAGCCTGGCGGAGCTTGCGGCTCTGGATGAGAGCTATGCGGCAGCAGTAAAGGAGGTTAATTGAGATGGATAAGCAGAGTGAGAAGAAGAGCCTGCGGAGGCTGGATCCGGCAACGACGATCATCCCGTTTGCGGTGATCCTGGTCTTCTGCCTGTTCTTTGTGATCAACCCGGAGGGGTCGACGAACGCGCTGACCGCGATCCGCGACTTCCTGGGGGATACCTTCGGCATGTATTACCTGGTGATCGGCCTGGGTGTCCTGGTGGTCTCGCTGTGGATTTCATTTTCGGACATCGGCCAGATCCGCCTGGGCGGACCGGACGAGAAGCCGCAGTATAATTTCTGGACCTGGGGCGCGATGGTATTCACCTGCGGCCTGGCGGCGGACATCCTGTTCTATTCGATGTGCGAGTGGATCTCGTATATGCTGGAGCCGCACGTGGCGGATATGGGTTCGTTCCAGGACTGGGCGTCGACCTATCCGCTCTTTCACTGGGGCCCGATCCCGTGGAGCTTCTACGCGACGCTGGCGGCCTGCTTCGGCTTCATGCTGCACGTGCGCGGCGTTCACAAGCAGAAGTACTCCGAGGCCTGCCGGCCGATCCTCGGGAATAAGACGGATAAACTGCCCGGCAAGATCATCGACGTCCTGGCCGTGTTCGCGCTGATCGCGGGAACCGCGACGACCTTCTCGGTGGCGACGCCTCTGCTTGGCGAAGCGCTCTCGACACTCTTCGGCGTTCACGGCTCGAAGTTTATCACCATCGGCATTCTGGTTGTGACCTGCCTGGTCTACACGATCGCGGTCATGCGAGGCATCAAGGGTGTATCCTGGCTTGCCAACGCGTGCATGTACCTGTTCGGGGCGCTCTTAGTCTACGTGCTGATCTTCGGCAATGAGGCGAGATATATCCTCGAGACCGGCTTCTCCGCATTGGGCAATATGCTGCAGAACTTCATCGGGCTCTCGACCTGGACGGACGCCCTGCGCACGAATAATTTCCCGCAGAACTGGACGATCTTCTTCTGGGCCTACTGGATGGTCTGGGCGGTGGCTTCTCCGTTCTTCATGGGAAGCATCAGCCGCGGGCGCACGGTCAAGCAGGTCATCCTGGGCACCTACATCTTCGGT
>JAFPYK010000210.1 GCA_017412265.1 Lachnospiraceae bacterium | reverse complement strand
TACTTCGCGACAAATGAGGAGTACATCCGCAAGTACCGGTACGCGAACGCATTCCATCCGTTCCACGGCTTCTCGATGATGTCCTGCGCGCACATCGCGGAAATGAATACGAGCGCGATCTATATCGTGGGCGCGGAGAATCCGGGGTACGCGAGAGGCATGGGCTTGAAGACGAGAGCGACCTTCGAGGAGGCGCTGGAGGACGCGAAGAAGAAGTTTGTCGGGGATGAGCCGAATATTCTGGCGCTGCCGCTGACATTCAAGACCGCAGCGGTGCACCTGTGCATGAAGGATCCCAATGAGGACTGTATGGATCCGTATGGGCATAGGGGCAAAGCCTGATTCCGCAAGCGCCGCGAACCCAAGCTTGCTTGGGGGCTGTAGGCAAGCCAAACCAGGAGCGTCCCGTGGGGCCGAAAACGCGCCGGCGGGATGTAGGCAAACCTGGGCGAGATCTTGCTTGAGCATCCCGCGGGGCGAGAAGCTTGCTTGGGGGATGCAGGCAAGCCAAACCAAACACATCCCCCGGAGCTGGAAACCTGTCGGCGGGATGTAGGCAAACCTGGGCGAGATCTTGCAAGAGCATCCCGCGAGGAGAGAAGCTTGCCTGGGGGATGTAGGCGAGCCAAACCAAGAGCATCCCCCGGGGTCGGGAACCTGATGGGGGGATGCAAGCAAGCCTGAATGAGCCTAACCAGGCACATCCCGCGGAGCCGAAAACCTGCCGGCGGGATGTAACTATGAGAAAGGAGGCTGTGTCAGATGGAACCGAAACAGAAAAACCATATACTTCGCAGCCTTTTTTTCTCGACGCTTTATCTCAGCGCCTTCACATTCGGCGGCGGGTACGTGATCGTGACGCTTCTCAAGCGGAAGTTCGTGGACGAGCTGCACTGGATCGAGGAGGATGAGATGCTGGACCTTGTCGCGATCGCGCAGTCATCCCCCGGGCCGATTGCGGTGAACGGGGCGATTGTCGTGGGATATAAGCTTGCCGGTCTGGCCGGCGTGGTCTGCTCCGTGCTGGGAGCAATCATCCCTCCGTTTGTGATTCTCTCGGTGATCTCGCTGTTCTACACGGCGTTTCGGGACAATTTCGTGGTGCAGGCGGTGCTCTCGGGCATGCGCGCGGGTGTGAGCGCAGTGATTCTCTCGGTGGTCTGGGATATGTTCCTGGGCGTGTGGAAGCAGAAGGATGTCCTGCTTCTGGCAGTCATGGCCGTCTCCTTCGTGCTCAATTATTTCCTCAAGATCAACGTGATCTGGCTGATCCTCGGGACGGCCCTCTTTGGCGTGATCCGCACGGTGATCGCCGGAAGAAAGGGGGCGGGCAGATGATCTATCTGGAGCTCTTCCTTGCCTTCCTGCAGATCGGAGCGTTCAGCTTCGGCGGAGGGTACGCGGCGATGCCGCTGATCCGCCAGCAGGTGATCATACAGCACGCTTGGATCACCGAGACGGATTTTGCCAACCTGGTGACGATCGCAGAGATGACCCCCGGGCCGATCGCGATCAACGGAGCTACATTTGTGGGCAATCAGGTGGCCGGCATTCCGGGAGCCGTGGCGGCGACGATCGGCTGCGCGCTTCCTTCGTGCATATTTGTGACCATTCTCGCGATCCTGTACCAGAAGTACCGGGAAATGCCGATGCTGCAGGGGGTGCTGAAGAATCTCCGCCCGACGGTGGTCTCGATGATCCTGGCGGCGGGGCTCGGGATCCTGATTCCGACAGTCTTCGCGTCCGGGACGGTCTCATTTGTCGCGGGAAATGTGCAGTGGAGATTTGTGATCTATTTCCTCGGGTGCCTCTTCGCACTGCGCAGATGGAAGCCGAATCCGATCCTGGTGATGGTCGTTCCCGGTGTGGCGGAGCTGCTCTTCCGGCTGGCCGGGCGCGTGTTCTGACCAGGCGGCAGAAAAATGAAAAAGAAGTAGCAGCGGGCCGCAGTTGTGGTACAATAAGAGTACCAACTGTGGCTCGTGTTTTATATTCGCGTTTTACGCGGGAGTGTGAGAGAAATGAAAGCATATCTGGGGATTGATATCGGAACAACGAATCTGAAGGCAGCGGTTTTCTCGGAGGACGGCGAGATGCTCGCCTATGCGAGCCGGCCGAACATAAACCACCATCCGACGCCGGATACGGCGGAATTTGACGTGGAGGAGATCTGGGCAAATGTCACGGAGTGTGTGCGTGAGGTGACGGGGCAGGTGGATCCTGCGATCATCCGTGCGGTCGGTGTCTCTTCGATGGCGGAGTGCGGCGTGCCGCTGGACGCCGAGGGGCGTCCGCTCACGCCGATGATCGCGTGGTATGACCTGAGGACCACCGCGGAGATGCAGGAGGTCGATGAGAAGATCGGGCGCCGGCGCATTTACCAGATGACCGGCCAGTTTATCGACCCGAAGTACGGCCTGTTTAAGATGATGTGGACGGCCCGGCACTGTCCGGAGGCGAAGGCAAAGATGGCGCACTGGCTCTCTTCGGAGGACTATATTCTCTACCGGCTGTCAGGGGAATTTGCGACCGAATACACGATGGCAGGGCGGACGCTCTGCTTTGACCTGAATACGATGGACTGGTCGCAGGAGATGCTGGACTGCGCGGGATTCTCGAAGGACGTGATGCCGAAGGCGTACCCGGGCGGGACGAAGATCGGCGAGGTGACCGTGGCGTGTGCGGCGCAGACGGGACTGCTTCCCGGCACGGCGGTCTGCACCGGCGGACACGATCACTGCTGCGCGGCGGTGGGCGTCAATATCTTCGGGCGTGGCGTCGTGATGGACTCGATGGGAACCGCGGAGGCTCTGATGATCGCAACGGATCAGCTGGTGTTAAATGATGACACCTACAACCAGCATTATGCGGTCTATCCGCACTGCGGCAAGCGGCTCTTCCGCGTGCTGGCGGCGACGGCTTCGCCGGGCGTGACGATCGACTGGATCTTCCGCAACCTGGGCACGGACCTGGAGGAGAAGGCCAAGGCCGAGGGCAACACCCGCTACAACCAGATGGAGAAGGTCTGTGAGGGCAGAACCGGCCGCAACCTGCTGTGTTATCCGATG
>JAFPYK010000209.1 GCA_017412265.1 Lachnospiraceae bacterium | reverse complement strand
GGAGAAGCTGAAGAGATTCCTGCCGGAGCACGAGGTGGAGGTCGTCTATCCGCTGCCGGCCGCGAAGCGGGTGATCTGGATCGGGGAGGACGGAAGCCTGTCGGAGCCCCGGAGGTCCCCGAAGAAGGGGAGGCACACGGACGCCTGCTATGAGCTGTGGAGGATCAAGGAGTTCCTCGAGGATCCGCACCTGACCGTGCGGCTGCTCTTCGCGGATATGGATGAGTACCGGCTGCTCAACGGGTGGAGCCGGGATAAGAAGCACGGGTCGACGCGCTATGAGAGGCTGCCCGGGGAGCTCAGAGAGGAGCTGGTGCTTCGGGAGCGCGGACTACGAGGAGGCGTTCGTGCCGGAGCTTGCGTTCCCGGGGGAGTTTACGGCCGCGGAGTTCCAGAAGGAGAACCGGATGACGAAGCGGATGGCCTCGTATACGATCGGATTTCTGCGGGCGATCGGCGCGGTGGAGAAGTGCGGCGCGAGAGGCCGGGCCTACCTGTACCGGCGTGTATCGGCGGGAAATGAGACATCTGCGGGCAGTGTATCAGAGTGAGACGCGGCGGCACTCCGGGAGGGTGCGGCCCGCGGGCGGTTGTGATACAATAGGATCGATATGGGAAAGGGGCTGCCCAGACAGCCTGCGGTTTTGATCTGGGGTTTGGAGATGAGAGAGTTATATGAGGACCTGCTTCGCTATGCGAAGGAGGATATTTATCCGATGCACATGCCGGGGCACAAGAGGAATCAGAAGGTGCTCGCGATGGATCCCGCGGGGTGGGATATCACGGAGATCGACGGGTTCGACAACCTGCAGGCGCCGGACGGGATTCTGCGGGACGTGGAGTCGCGGATCCGGGACCTGTGCGGGAGCGCGGCCAGTTTTCTGTGCGTGAACGGGAGCAGCGGGTCGCTGCTGACCGCGATGAAGATGTGCGGAAAGCACGGGGATGTGTTCCTGATGGCGAGAAACTGCCACAAATCGGTCTATCACGGGTGCACGGCGTTCGGGCTGCGGCCGGTCTATCTGTATCCGGAGTGGCGGGAGAAGGACGGGATCTCGGGGGAGATCCGGCCGGAGACGGTGGAGCGTGGGCTCGTCGAGCATCCGGAGAGCACATTTGTCCTGATTACGTCGCCGACGCATGACGGGGTCGTTTCGGATATCCGGGCGATCTCGGACATCTGCCACGCGCACGGGATCCCGCTGGTCGTGGATGAGGCGCACGGGGCGCATTTTCCGTTCCATCCGGCCTTCCCGGAGACGGCCATCCGGCTGGGGGCGGACCTGGTGGTGCACAGTATCCACAAGACGCTGCCGGCACTGACGCAGACGTCGGCGCTGCATCTGGGGGCGCACGCGGCGGAGCTTGGGATCACGCCGGCCAAGATGAAGGAGTGCATCAACCTTCTGCAGACGACGAGCCCTTCGTATGTGCTGATGGCGTCCGTGGCGGAGTGCTACCGGGTGCTTGCGGAGCGCGGAGAGGAGCTGTTTGAGGCTTATGCGGCGCGGCTCAGAGAATTCTATGCGGGCTGTCAGGACCTGCGCCGGGTGCGCGTGCTGCCCGCGGAGAAGGAGCGGGATCCGGGGAAGATCCTGATCTCTCTCAAGGGGACGGACCTGACCGGGCGTGAGGCGACGGTCTATATGAGAGAAAAGTTCCGGCTCGAGACGGAGATGGATTCGGGCGATCTGGTGCTCGCGCTCACGTCGGTCGCGGATACGGACGAGGGTTTCCGGCGGCTGCTTGAGGCGGTGCACGGGCTGGACCGGGACGTGAGGCTCACGGGGCGGACGGATACGTCGATCCGGCTGCCGAAGGCGGAGCCGGTGATCTGGCCGGAGGAGGCATGGAATGTGCCGGAGGAGGCCAGGGTGTTCGTGCCGCGGGAGAAGCTCCTGGGCGAGATCTCGCTGGAGTTTGTCTACCTGTATCCGCCGGGGATTCCGATCCTGGCGCCCGGCGAGCGGGTGACCGGGGCGGTGCTTGAGGTGATGGACAAGGCCGAGGCCGAGCGGCAGGTGCTCAAGGGCATGGAGCGCGAGGGCGGCCTGTATGTGAAGAAATCATAAATCATGACGCTGAGTGCGTGAAGGCGGCTGCCGGGTGGTTGACTTGCCCGGCAGTTTCTTTTATGCTTGAAGACAGAGAATCTGTGAGATGGCCGGAGCGGGAGCGCCGGCGAAAGAGGAGAAGCGCAATGAGAGAGAAGACAACGGGAGTACAGATTGTGATGCCGCAGCACTGCAACGGGTATGCGAAGCCGCGTCTGTTCGGCGGGCAGATCATGGCCTGGATCGACGTGGTCGGGGCGGTGGCTGCGAGACGTTATACGGGCAAGGCCGTGACGACGGTCTGCATCGACCACCTGACCTTCCTTAAGCCGGCTTACCTGAACGATACGATCGTGCAGGAGGCGGTGGTGACCTGGACGGGGCGCACGTCGCTGGAGGTGCGCGTGGACAGCCTGGTGGAGCGCCTGGACGGGTCCAGGGAGCTGATCAACCGGGCGTATCTGGTGTTTGTGGCGATCGACGAGGAGGATAAGCCCTCGCCGGTGCCGGCATTTGTCCCCGAGACCGAGGAGGAGAAGGAAGAATTTGCCGCGGCGGAGGCGAGGCGCCTTCAGAGACTTGCCGGGAAATAAGGAATTATGGTATAATTCCATGGATGCCGGCAGGACGCCGGCACAGGAAACTGTAAGGAGAAGGAGCAGGCGATGAGCTTCTTGTATGTGTTGATGGGCAAGTCCGCCACGGGCAAGGACCATATCTACCGCGACCTCCTGAGGGAGGTGCCGCTGGAGCCGGTGGTGATGTATACCACCCGGCCGATGCGGGACGGCGAGACCGAGGGCGTGCAGTATCATTTTGTGGACCGCGAGACGCTTCAGGCGCTTCAGGAGGCGGGGAAGGTGATCGAGCGGCGCACGTATGAGACCGTGTTCGGGCCGTGGGATTATTTTACCGTGGATGACGGGCAGATCCGCAGGGACGGCAAGGACCGGATCCTGATCGGGACGCTGGAGGTCTATGAGAAGCTCCGGGAGTATTTCGGCGAGGATTTCGTGCGGCCGATCTACATCGAGACGGAGGACGGGCTGCGCCTGGAGCATGCCATGAAGCGTGAGCGCAAGCAGAATCCGCCGCGCTATGACGAGATGTGCCGGCGGTTCCTGGCGGACCAGGAGGATTTCTCCGAGGAGAAGCTGAGGGAGCTGGGCATCACGAAGCGTTTCGAGAATAACGGGACGCTGGAGGATTGTGTGGCGCGGATCCGGGAAGAACTTTTCAAATAAGGGCAAATGATGTATACTGGCTTCTCAGGAGCCGGAGGAAGGGAATGGAGTGACTATGGCCGGATATGCAGAGATCGCAGGTCATGACAATCTCATAGAGCATTTCCGCCGCGCGGTCTGTGAGGGCAAGGTCTCGCACAGCTATATCATCTCCGGCGAGGAGCATGCCGGGAAGATGATGATCGCCGAGGCATTTGCCAGGGCGCTGCAGTGCACGGAGGCGGTGAGCCGGCAGACCGGTGACGGGTGCGGGCGGTGCATCTCCTGCATGCAGGCGGCCTCGCACAATCATCCGGATATCCTGTATGTGACGCACGAGAAGAGTGTGATCTCGGTGGAGGACGTCCGCCAGCAGATCGTCTCCACGGCGGAGATCTTCCCTTACGCGGGGAATTATAAGGTCTATATCGTGGACGAGGCGGAGCGGATGAATGAGCAGGCGCAGAACGCGCTGCTTAAGACTATCGAGGAACCGCCGGCGTATGTGGTGATTCTGCTGCTGACGAGCCAGATCGGGCGGCTCCTGCCGACGATCCGCTCTCGGTGTGTGGAGATGGCCCTGCGGCCGGTGAGTGAGGCGAAGATCCGGGCGTATCTGGAGCGGAGGTTCCAGATACCGGAGTACAGCGCGAGGCTTGCGGCTTCCTTTGCCCAGGGCAATGTGGGCAGGGCGGTCGCGTACGCGTCGTCGCCGGCCTTCGGGGAGGTCTGGGCACAGTGCGCGCAGATCATGAAGCGGCTTCCGCGGATGCGGATGTCGGAACTGATGGAGGAGGTCAGGGGCCTGGCCGCCGCGAAGAAGGAGATCGACCAGCGGCTGGAGTTCATGACGCTGTGGTGCCGGGACCTGCTGATGTGCAAGGCGGCGGGGGATGAGGCGAAGCTGATCTGCCTGCAGGAGGAGAAGACCATCCGCGAGCAGGCGGGGCATATCTCCTATGAGGGAATCGAGGACTGCATCCGGGTCATCCGCGAGACGGGGGCGCGCCTGCGGGCCAATGTGAATTTTGATGTGGCGGTTGAGATGATGCTGGTCCAGATGAGGGACCGGTTCCAGGAGTGACCGCCGGAAGGAAGGAAAGGACTCCGGCTTGCCGGAGAGATAGAGAAGTATGGTTAAAATTATCGGAGTACGGTTTCGCAAGGCCGGAAAGATCTATTATTTTGATCCGCTGGACCTGGATGTGAAGGCGGGCGACAAGGTGATCGTGGAGACCGCGAGAGGCGTGGAATTCGGGCATGTCGTGGTGGGCGTGCGCGAGGTGGACGAGGAGAGTATCGTTCATCCGCTCAAGCCGGTGATCCGCATGGCGACGGAGGAAGACAAGGCCGCGGACCTGGCCAACAGGGACAAGGAGAAGGCGGCTTTCGACATCTGCCTGGAGAAGATCGCGAAGCACGGCCTGGAGATGAAGCTGATCGACGTGGAGTATACATTTGACAACAATAAGATCCTCTTTTACTTCACCGCGGACGGAAGGATTGATTTCCGCGAGCTGGTCAAGGACCTGGCTTCGGTGTTCAAGACGAGGATCGAGCTGCGCCAGATCGGCGTGAGAGATGAGACGAAGATTCTCGGCGGTATCGGTATCTGCGGGCGTGTGCTCTGCTGCCACGCGCATCTGTCGGAGTTCGTGCCGGTGTCGATCCGGATGGCCAAGGAGCAGAATCTCTCGCTGAACCCGACGAAGATTTCGGGCTGCTGCGGGCGCCTGATGTGCTGCCTGAAGCATGAGGAGGCGGCTTACGAGGAGCTCAACTCCCGGCTGCCGAATGTGGGCGACCAGGTGACCACGAAGGAAGGGCTGCGGGGCGAGGTCTCGAGCGTCAACGTCTTAAAGCAGTTGGTGAAGGTGATTGTGACCGTGGACGGAGATGAGAAGGAGGTCCGGGAATACCCGGTTGACACCCTGACGTTCCGTCCGAGGAAGAAGAAGGAGAAGGTCGTCTTCGACGACGAGCTTCAGGCACTGGAAAAACTGGAGAAAAAGGAAGGAAGTCTCTACTGATGCATGCGGCTGACGGCTGGATTCATGAGGGTGAGAGAGCGGATGACCTTCAGAGAAACGGTCTGCGGATTCTTCAGAATCCGCAGAAGTTTTGTTTTGGAATGGATGCGGTGCTGCTGTCGGACTTTGCGCAGGCAAGGGCCGGGGAGCGGGTGCTGGATCTGGGCACCGGGACGGGGATCGTGCCGCTGCTGATGAGCGCGAAGACGGAGGCGGCGCGGTTTGACGCGCTGGAGATCCAGGAGGAGAGCGCGGAGATGGCTGCGCGGAGCGTGGCGATGAACGGGCTGTCGGAGCGGATCTTTGTGCGGACCGGGGATCTGAAGGAGGCTTCGGCCCTCTACGGGAAAAATGTGTTTGACGTGGTGACCTGCAACCCGCCGTACATGAATGACGGGGCCGGGCTTCGCAACCCGGAGGAGCCGATGGCCATCGCGAGACATGAGGTGCTGTGTGCGTTTGAGGACGTGGCGCGGGAGAGCGCCGCGGTGCTGAAGGAGCGCGGGCGGCTCTTCCTCGTGCACCGGCCGCACCGGCTGGCCGAGGTGACCGCGTGCCTGCGGGAGTACCGGCTGGAGCCGAAGAGGCTGCGGATGGTGCATCCATTTGCGGACAAGGAGGCCAATATGGTCCTGCTGGAGGCGGTCAAGGGCGGAGGAACCTTCCTGAAGGTGGAGGCACCGCTGATCGTCTATGAGTCTCCGGGGGTGTACACGCAGGAGATTTATGACATTTACGGGTATTGAGAGGACGGACGGAGATCGATCATGGAGAGAGGGACTTTGTATCTGTGCGCGACGCCCATCGGCAATCTGGAGGATATCACGTACCGCGTGGTGAGAGTGCTGTCGGAGGCGGATGTGATCGCGGCGGAGGATACGAGAAACAGTATCAAGCTGCTGAATCATTTTCAGATCCACACGCCGATGACGAGCTATCATGAGTATAACAAGATCGAGAAGGGAAGGCAGCTCGTGGAGCGGATGCTCGCGGGGGAGAATGTCGCGCTGATCACGGACGCCGGGACGCCGGGCATCTCGGACCCGGGCGAGGAGCTGGTGAAAATGGCCTGGGAGGCCGGCATCACGGTGACGTCGCTTCCGGGACCGGCCGCCTGCATCACGGCGCTGACGGCCTCCGGGCTGCCGACGAGGAGATTTGCGTTCGAGGCGTTCCTGCCTTCGGAGAAGAAGGAGCGGCAGGCGGTGCTCGCGGAGATGGCGCGGGAGACGCGCACGATGGTGGTCTATGAGGCGCCGCACCGGCTGGTGCGGACGCTGGCGGAGCTTCTGGAGGCGCTGGGTGACCGCCCGGTGACGGTCTGCAGGGAGCTGACGAAGAAGCATGAGACCTTCTTCCGGACGACGTTTTCGGAGGCGCTCGCGTATTACGAGGCAAATGAGCCGCGGGGCGAGTGCGTGCTGGTGATCGCGAGGCGGAGCCGTGAGGAGATCCGCGCGGAGGAGATCGCAGCGTTCGAAGAGATGACGGTCGAGGAGCACCTGCAGCGGTACCTGGACGAGGGCATGGACAAAAAGGCCGCGATGAAGGCGGTGGCCGCGGACCGCGGCGTGTCCAGGCGAGAGATCTACCAGGCGCTTCTTGAGAACGACTGAGAGAGAATATGAAACTTAAAAGAGCCATTCCTGCGGCATCACGCTGCCGGGAATGGCTCTTTGTTGCTCTTATGGGGTTATGCGGGAAGCGTCTCGCCCTCTCCGACAGAAAGGACGCCGGGGAGTTCTGCGATCCGGGTCAGAAGCTCGGTGAAACGGGCTTCGTCTCCCTGGGCGTCGACATTGAGAAGTACGGCCAGGGTGCTTCCGGGAGGTGCCTCATCCAGCGGAATATCATCGGTGACGCGCCAGTAGATCAGGCGGCAGCCGCAGCTTTCGACCGCCTCCAGGATCGGGCGTGTCTGGTCGCTTCCGCAGTAAACGTGAAGCGGAAAGTCATGATAATCCGTGCTGACCTGCCGGTGGCGGATCCATAAGACCTGGATAATCACCAGGAGGATGAGCACCAACAGGCCGGCAAGCAGTATATATGTTCGTAACATAAGGGTATCCCTCCTTATGCATGAACCAGATGGGGCTGCAGACAGTCTGCGATGTTGATGGCATGATCGGAGCAGCGCTCCAGATCATTGGACATATCGGTGAAGATGATGCCGCCCTGCGGGTCGCAGCGGTCCTTCATCAGACGCTTGACGTGGTTGCCGACGATGGTATCACGGGTATCATCCACCTGCTCTTCCAGCGCACGTGCCTTGGCGAACTTCGAGAAATCCTTCTTCTCAAAGATCTCCATGCAGAGCGCAAGGGACTGGACCGTGACATCGCAGAGCTGGCGGAGCTCGCGCAGGCCGGTTTCACTGATCTTGGCGGCGCCGGACTTGATGAGCTCTTCGTATTCGACGATGTTCTCTGCGTGGTCGGAGATTCTCTCCAGGTCGTCAACGGCCTGGATCATGCCGTAGAGCTGCTCCATCTGGCGTTCATTTAAATCCAGGGAGCGCAGCTCGACGAGCTTGCCCACGATCGCGTGGGTGAGGAAGTCGATCGTTTTCTCGGTGGCCATGACCTGCTCACGCTTCTCATCGTCCAGCTCGAAGAAGCATTCAACGGAGAGGAAGAGGTTGTCGACGGCCATGCGGCCCATGCGGGAGATCTCTCTGTGGGCCTGGCTGATCGCCACGGCGGGAGGGATCTGGTCGGTGCGCTGGGTCAGATAGATCAGGCGCTGGTCCTCCTGCTGCTTGGTCTCTGCAGCAGTGACCGGGATGACCTTCTCGGAAAGCTTCACGATCAGATGCGATACGGGCAGAAGCACCAGTACCGAGAAGACCGCGAAGAGGGTGTGCGTGTTAGCGATCTGACGGGCGATATCTCCCGGGGAGAGCGCCTGGATCCAGTCGGTCACCTGAGGGATAAGCGTGATCACCAGGAGAACCAGTGCGGCGCGCAGAAGGTTGAACAGGAGGTTCAGGACCGAGCAGCGCTTGCCCGCGCGGTTGGCGGTGAGGCCTGCCAGAAGGTTCGGGGTGACGGCTCCGATGGCGGCGCCGATGATCAGATAGACGGCGATCCTGTAGCTGATGATCCCCTGTACCGCGAAGGCCTGGAAAATGACCGTGGCGGAGGAGGAGCTCTGCAGGAGGGCCGTGAAGGCGATGCCGAAGAGAACCGTGATCACGGGGTTGGAGAGGCCCGAGACGAACTTGACGAAGCCCGGGGTCTCAGCCAGAGGGGCGATCGCGCTCTTCATCAGGGTAATGCCCTGGAAGAGCATACCGAAGCCTAAGATGACCGTTCCGATGTGGCGGATCGTCTTCTTCTTCACGAAGAGGCTTACGATCGCTCCGAGGAAGAGGATCAGCGGCGCATAGGCGCCGATATTAAAAGCCGTGATCTGAGCCGTGATCGTGGTACCGATGTTGGCGCCCATGATGACGCCGATGGCCTGGCCTAAGTTCATCATACCTGAGGTGACGAAGCCGATGACCATCATATCGGTAGCGGAAGAGCTCTGGATGAAGATCGTAACCGCAATACCGATGAGAACGGCAGTAATCCGGTTCTTGGTGGAATGCTCGAGAAGGACTCGAAGATTCTCGCCGCAGGCATTGCGCAGCCCGGAGGACATGATGGTCATACCGTAGAGGAAGAGACCTACGCCGCCGAGCAGAATGAATACTTCATAAATGGACATGTGGTTTTCCTTTTCTTTCTGAGTTTTGTTCCTTCATCCGGACTTCGCTGCACACAGGGAAGAGCACGTCGCGAGCCTGCCCTGCGGCAGGCCGGAACCCGACGGGGACCCGGACCAGAAGACATGAAACGCAAATTACGCCTCATACACCTATGATACTAAAGAAATGGAAAATAAG
>JAFPYK010000023.1 GCA_017412265.1 Lachnospiraceae bacterium | reverse complement strand
GAGGAGTACAAGAAGGAGAGCGGAGCCGAGAAGTTTGACGCGGTGATCCTCGCGACGGGCGACGGTTTCGCGGATGCGCTCGCTGGCAGTTACCTGGCGTATCAGAAGAAGGCGCCGATCCTGCTGACGAGAGCGAGGGACGTGAGCCTGGTCAACGGCTACATCCGGGCGAACCTGGAGGCCGGCGGCACGGTCTATGTTCTTGGCGGTGAGAAGGCATTTCCCGAGGAGTGGCTTGCGGGGCTGGAAGGATTCGCGGTGAAGCGGATCTCGGGCAGCACCCGGTATAACACCGGTGCTGAGATCCTGAAGGAAGCCGGCGTGGCGGCGGGCGAGGAGGTTCTGATCTGTACCGGGGAGAACTTCGCAGACAGCCTGTCGGTATCCTCGTCCGGAAAGCCTCTGTTCCTGGTAAAGGAAAGCCTGAATAAGAACCAGAAGGCACTGCTGGCAGAACTGGCGGCGAAGGGCTGTACTTTTACGATTCTTGGCGGTGAGAAGGCGGTTACGCCTGCGATGGCGGATCTGATCCGGGCTGAGGTGGGCGATGCGCTCGCTTCGGAGAGGATTGCCGGGAGCACGAGGTATCGGACGTCCGCGATCCTGGCGGAGAGGTATTTCCCGAACGCGTGGAGCATCGTGCTGGCTACCGGACAGGACTATCCCGATGGCCTGTGCGGCGGACCGCTGGGCGCTCTTCGCGGGGCTCCGATCGTGCTGACGCGGGCCGGACAGGAGAAGGCCGCGAGAGACTATGCGTCTGTGCACAGGATCCAGGCGGGGGTCGTGCTTGGCGGCCCGAAGATCATCTCGGATGAGATGGCGAGGTCGATTCTGGGGCTCGACGAGAGCGTGGAAGTGACGGAGATGTTCTACAAGTAAATGCAGGGAGACCTGCGAGAGATGAACGGGGAAGCGCGGGAGGCGCTTCCCCGAAATTATTTTCTACTGTTATACGGGGTCAATCTGTGGTATAATGCTCAGTAGTTATGATCATCATTCCGAGAGGATTATTGTTATGGCTAAGAAACGACAGAAGAGGAATGTTTTCCTGGGCGGATTCCTGATCTGGCCGCTGGTCCTGGGCGTGTTCTGGATCGGCCTGATCGCGCACCTGTTTTTGACGGGGCAGAAGGTTTCGGCGCTTTATGCAGGGGCTTATTTTGCGGCTTATCTGGTCTGCGCGGTGATCTATATCGCGGTGCGCAGGCGGCGGCTGATGCTGGACCTGGTGCAGTACGCGACGGAGTATTACCGCGCGCAGGAGCAGGAGCTTCAGGAGCTGGAGGTGCCGTTCGGCATGCTGGACCGGAAGGGGCATCTGCTCTGGGGAAATGAAGCATTTACGCGTGTGATCCAGCAGCCGGAGGACGCGCGCAAGAATATCACGTACGTGATCCCGAACCTGCCTTACAAGGAGGCGCGGGATGCGGAGCAGGACGTGGAGTTCCTGACGGAGCTCGGCGAGCGGCAGTACCGGATGGTGATGCGGCGGATCGTGCCGGGCGAGGAAGCCGGGGAGGCCGAGGTGCCGGAGGGCGCGAAGCTGCCGCCGGTGAATGAGCCGATGATCGCGCTCTACCTGCATGACGAGACGGATCTTCGCCGGTATATGAAGGAGAACCGCGAGGAGAAGGCTCTCATCGGACTGCTGTATGTGGACAATTATGACGAGGTGATCGCCGGGATGGAGGAGTCCAGGCGTTCGCTTCTGACCGCGCTGATTGACCGGCGCGTGAATAAATATTTCTCTCAGTATGACTGCCTGGTGAAGCGCACGGAGACGGACCGCTATGTGATCCTGCTCAAGCAGAAGGCGCTGGAGGAGATCAAGGAGAACAAGTTCCAGATCCTCGAGGAGGTCAAGGCCGTGAAGGCCGGAGAGAACCTGGCGCCGACGATCAGTATCGGTGTGGCGACGGGGCGGAAGACATTTGCGGAGTCGTATGAGGCGGCCAAGGCGGTGATTGACCTCGCGCTGGGGCGCGGCGGCGATCAGGCCGTGGTGCGCGAGGGCATGGCGATCCAGTATTACGGCGGCAAGAATGTGACGCAGGAGAAGAATACGCGGGTGAAGGCCAGGATGAAAGCGCACGCGCTGCAGGAGCTGATCGAGGGCACGGAGCAGGTGGTGATTATGGGCCACAAGATGGGCGACGCGGACTCTCTCGGCGCGGCTGTGGGCGTGTACCGGATCGCGAAGGAGCTGGGCAAGCGCGCGTATATCGTGCTGAATGAGCGGACGAGGACGATCCGGCCGGTTCTGGAGCGGCTGGAGGAGAGCCCGGAGTATGGGGAGGAGGTCTTTGTCCGGAGCGAGCGGGCCGTGGAGCTGATGACGCAGGAGACACTGCTTGTGGTGGTGGATACGAACCGGCCGAACTTCACGGAGTGCCCGGAGCTGCTGGAGATGACTTCGACGGTCGTCAATATCGACCATCACCGCCGGATCGGCGGGGAGACGATCGACAACGCGGTGCTCTCGTATGTGGAGCCGTTTGCGTCGTCGGCCTGTGAGATGGTTTCGGAGATCCTGCAGTATACGGGCGACGGTATCCGGCTGCGGCCGGTGGAGGCGGATGCGCTCTACGGAGGCATCATCATCGACACCGATCATTTCCTGGCGAAGACGGGCGTGCGGACCTTCGAGGCGGCGGCTTACCTGCGCCGCAACGGCGCGGACATGAGCCGGATCCGCAAGGCGTTCCGCAGTGATATGGATGAGGTGCTCTTCCGGGCGAAGGCGATCGGCAAGACGGAGGTCTACCGGGACGCCTACGCGATCGGCGAGTGCAACGCGGAGGGGATGGAGAGCCCGACGGTGCTCGGTGCGCAGGTGGCCAATGAGCTACTGGACATCACGGGCATCAAGGCATCCTTTGTCCTGACTCCGTTCCAGGAGAGAATTTACATCAGCGCGCGTGCGATCGATGAGGTCAATGTGCAGCTGGTGATGGAGCGTCTCGGCGGCGGCGGCAACCCGAGCGTAGCCGGCGCGCAGCTTGCGGGCTGTACGCTGGAGCAGGCGCGGGAGAAGGTCAAGGAAGTGCTGGACGAGATGACGAAGGCGGGAGATATCTGAGTGCGGCCGGCGGGCATAAGGCCCGGGCGGCGCGGAAGGAGGACTGGTTATGGAGATTATTTTACTGCAGGATGTGAAGACCCTGGGCAAGAAGGGGGAGCTGGTGAAGGTCAATGACGGCTACGCCAGGAACTATATTCTCCCGAAGAAGCTGGGGATCGAAGCGACCGCGAAGAATAAGAACGACCTGAAGCTGCAGAAGCAGAATGAGGAGCGGCTGGCCGCGAAGCAGCTGGCGGATGCGCAGGCATTTGCTGAGGGGCTCAAGGACAAGTCGGTGACAGTGAAGATCAAGACGGGCAAGGACGGCAAGGTCTTCGGGTCGGTGTCGACGAAGGAGATCGCCCAGGCAGTCAAGGACCAGCTGGGGCTGGAGATTGATAAGAAGAAGCTGGTTCTGGACGAGCCGATCAAGGCCTGCGGGATCTTCCCTGTGGTGCTGAAGCTGCACGCGAAGGTCGCGGCGGAGCTGAAGGTGAAGGTTGAGGGCGAGTGATGAGGCGGACAGCCGGGAGGGCTGCCCGGAAGCCGGGAGGTGAGAAGCTTGGATGAGAATATGGTAAGGCGAAGTCTGCCCTATAGCAGCGAGGCGGAGCAGTCCGTGATCGGATCGATGATCATGGATCCGGAGGCGACCCCTGCGGTGATGGAGCTTCTGACCGGCGATGATTTCTACCAGGCGCAGTACGGTGCACTCTATGAGGTGCTGGTGGATATCTACAATGAGAATGCCCCGATCGACCTGGTGGTGATTCAGAACAAGATCCGGGAGAAGGGGCTTCCTACGGAGGTCTATACCCCGGAGTTTATCGCGGGACTGGTCAGCGCGGTGCCTTCTTCGGTCAACGTCAAGGCGTACGCGGAGATCGTGCGGGACAAGGCCGTGCGCCGGCGCATGATCCGCGCGGCGGAGACGATCGCGAACGCGGGCTACGCGGACAAGGATCCGCTGGACGACTTGCTGAATGAGGCGGAGAAGCAGATCTTCGACGTGGTGCAGCGGCGGGGCGACCGGGACTATGAGGATATCAAGGACCTGGTGATCCGGACGCTGGAGAACATCGAGGCGGCGGCCCGCAGCAAGGGCAATGTGACGGGTATCGCCACCGGCTTCCATGACCTGGATTACCGGACCGCGGGCCTGCAGAATTCGGATCTGGTGCTGATCGCGGCCAGACCGTCGATGGGCAAGACCGCATTTGCCCTGAATATCGCGGAGCATGTGGCGGTGCGCGAGAGGATCACCACCGCGATCTTCAGCCTGGAGATGTCGAAGGATCAGCTCGTCAAGCGTCTGTTCGCGATGAATTCGCACGTGGATTCGCAGAACATCCGGACCGGCAACCTGCAGGACCAGGAGTGGGCGAAGCTGGTGGAGAGCGCCAGGGTGCTCGGCTCTTCGAACCTGATTATCGACGATACGCCGGGAATCTCGGTGTCGAAGCTGCGGTCCAAGTGCCGCAAGTATAAGATGGACCACAACCTGGGGCTGGTCATCATCGACTATCTGCAGCTGATGGCGAGCGACCGCAAGAGCGATTCGCGGCAGGTGGAGATCTCGGAGATCTCCCGGAGCCTGAAGGCCCTGGCGAGGGAGCTGAATGTGCCGGTGATCGCGCTGTCGCAGCTCTCCCGTGCGGTGGAGGGCCGGCCGGACAAGCGGCCGATGCTCTCGGACCTGCGTGAGTCGGGTGCGATCGAGCAGGACGCGGACGTGGTCATGTTCCTGTACCGGGATGATTATTATCACCCGAATGATTCCGAGAAGCCGGGTGTGACGGAGATCATCATCGGCAAGCAGAGGAACGGCCCGACCGGAACGATCGAGCTGGCATGGCTGGCGAAGTACACGAAGTTCAGCAATCTTGAGAAGAACAGGGGGTAACGCGCTTCGCGCGGGTGCTTAGAAGTTAAAGGAGATAAGACATGGTCATTCATGAATCGGCGGAAGATTATCTGGAAGCGGTCCTGATGCTGAGCGAGAAGAATGTGGCAGTACGCTCGATTGACGTGGCTGCCCAGCTGGGATTCTCGAAACCGAGTGTCAGCATCGCGATGAAGAAGCTGCGGGAAAACGGTTATGTGGTGATGGACGCGAGCGGGTTTATCAAGCTGACGGAGAGCGGGCGCGCGATCGCGGAGAGCACGTATGAGAAGCACAAGGTGATCTCGAAGGTGCTGATCGCGATGGGTGTGCCGGCGGATATCGCGCTGCAGGACGCCTGCCGGATGGAGCATACGCTGAGCCCGCAGTCGTTTGAGGCGATCAAGAAATATGTGACGGAGCAGGGGCTGGTCCTTGAGTGAGGCGCGGCCTTCTGAGCCTTCCCGCCATGCGGGCGGGAGAAATGAATCATGATAAAACAAAAAGCGGATTGCCTCGGCAATCCGCTCATTGTTTCTTACAAGCTATAAAAGATTAGTCAGCAGCGATCGCTCCCGTCGGGCAGACAGCCTCACAGGCACCGCACTCAACACAGAGTTCCTTATCGATGACCTACTGGCCATCTTCGGTAGTAATCGCTCCCATCGGGCAGGCATCCTCACACGCAGCGCACATTAGGCAAAGATCAGTAGTAACGGTCATGATGAAATCCTCCTTTAAGCCTTACAACTTCTTCTCCCCCGGGGGGGATCGAATTCCTTTCTATAATTTCATTCTAGTATAATGCCCAAAAGATAACAAGTGAGAAGTTGTGCGAGAACGGCTATG
>JAFPYK010000208.1 GCA_017412265.1 Lachnospiraceae bacterium | reverse complement strand
TTTGAGAAGAATCAGATCGGATCTTCCGCGATGGCCTATAAGAGAAACCCCATGCGCTCGGAGCGCATTTGCTCGCTGGCCCGTTATGTCATGGTGGATGCCCTGAATCCTGCCATGACCACATCCGTACAGTGGTTTGAGCGGACCCTGGATGACTCCGCGGGCAAGAGACTGTCCGTGCCGGAGGCATTTCTCGCGATCGACGGCATCCTGGACCTGTACCTGAATGTCGCCTCGGGCCTTGTGGTGTACCCGAAGGTGATCGAGAAGCGCCTGCGCTCGGAGCTGCCCTTCATGGCGACCGAGAACATCATGATGGACGCGGTGAAGGCCGGCGGCGACCGCCAGGAGCTGCACGAGAAGATCCGTGTGCTCTCGATGGAAGCCGGGCGGAACGTCAAGGAGCTCGGGCTGGAGAACAACCTGCTGGACCTGATCGCGGCGGATGAGAGCTTCGGGCTGACCAGAGAGCAGCTGGAGAAGACGATGGATCCGAAGCTGTATGTGGGCCGCGCGCCTTCGCAGGTAGAGGAATATCTGAGAGATTATATCGATCCGATTCTCGCCGAGAACCGTAAAGATCTCGGGCTGGAAGCGGAGATTACCATGTAAATGCGGCAAAAAAACGGCATATTTGTGAAAGTAACAGTGCGGTCTCCTGACATGTTCGGGAGGCCGTATATATTTGCAGGAATGTACACAGGATATAAAATGTAAAAATGCTTTACGAAACAAAAAAAACGATTGCAATTGTATTCTTACAAAAGTATAATAATACTAGTTTTAGCAGAACGAGAAGCAATGATCGGAGAAGTTCATTCAATAACAGAAAAGGAGGTCGGTGACTGTCTGGCAGCAGGGAGCCCTCTCAGCTGGTCGACAGCGAAATTCTATGGCTACAGTTGAATTAAAACACATCTCTAAAGTATTCTCCAACGCGGAGAAGAAAGCAAACAAGAACATTCCTGCGGAAGCCACACACGCGGTTTCCGACTTCAATCTGAAGATCGCCGACAAGGAGTTTGTCGTCCTTGTAGGTCCTTCCGGATGCGGAAAATCCACAACACTCAGAATGATCGCCGGTCTTGAGGAGATTACGGACGGCGAGCTCTACATCGATGACGTGCAGGTCAACGACATGGAGCCGAAGGACAGAGATATCGCCATGGTATTCCAGAACTATGCTCTGTATCCTCATATGACGGTCTTCGACAACATTGCGTTCCCGCTGAAACTGAGAAAGACCCCCAAGGAAGAGATCAAGAAGCGTGTCGAAGAGGTGGCGCAGATCCTCGATATCACCGAGTATCTGAAGAGAAAGCCGAAGAAGCTTTCCGGCGGCCAGAGACAGCGTGTCGCGATCGGACGTGCGATCGTGCGTGAGCCGAAGGTGCTGCTGATGGATGAGCCTCTGTCCAATCTGGACGCGAAGCTCCGTAACCAGATGCGTGCCGAGATCATCGCGCTGCGCGACAAGATCAACACGACCTTCGTCTATGTTACCCATGACCAGACCGAGGCCATGACGCTCGGCGACCGCATCGTCATCATGAAGGACGGCTTTATCCAGCAGGTCGCTTCCCCGCAGGATGCCTTCGATCATCCGGCGAACATCTTCGTCGCGGGATTCATCGGAGCGCCGGCCATGAACTTCTTCCCTGCCAAGCTTGAGCGCGTGGGAGATGAGTATTATGTCCAGGTGGAGAAACTGCGCGTGAAGCTCGCGGACGAGAAGTGCGCGAAGCTCGCTGCCAAGAACGTGGCTTCCCAGGATATCACGCTGGGTGTCCGTCCGAGCCATATCCGTGTGGACCAGGGCGGAGATGAGCTTCAGGGAACCATCGAAGTCAGTGAGATGATGGGTACCGAGGTTCATCTGCATGTGAAGCACAACGACAACGTTGTTGTCATCATCGTGCCGGTGGCCGGAAGCTATGAGAAGTATTCGAAGTATCTGAAGCATGACCAGAAAGTCGGCTTCAGCTTCGACGGCGAAGCCTGCCATGTATTTGACGCAGAAGGAAAGAACCTGGAAGCGTAAGGCAGGATTATAACACAGAACCTTTTATGCACGAGGTTGCGTAAAGTGATAAAATTTCAAGGAGGAAATGAAAAAATGAAGAAAAGCGTGAAACGTATGCTCGCTCTGCTTCTTGTTCTTGCACTTGCATTCAGCATGACTGCCTGCGGCAAGAAGGAGGAGGAGAAGAAGGACGAAGAGATCACCCTTACCTTCCAGCAGTGGTTCGCTGACGAGTGCCCTGAGGGCCTGTTCCAGGAGATCTGCGACGGCTTCACCAAGGAGACCGGCGTAAAGATCGAGCTCTACAATGCACCGAATGCTGAGACCAAGACCACCCTGCTTTCGGGTGCTGCGAACGGCACAATTGCCGATATCGTAGGTACCGATGGTAAGTGGGTATCTGACCTGGTCGACGGCGGCGCTCTGACCCCTCTGGATGATCTGTTTACCGCTAACAAGGTTGACACTTCCCTTTTCTCTGATATGTGGAAGTACAAGGGCAAGACCTATGCAATGCCTATGGTTACCTTCTGCTATCCGCTGGCTGTCAACAAGACCATCCTTGCTGACTGCGGAATCGCTCCGGAAGACATCAAGACCCGTACCGATTTCCTGAATGCCTGCGAGAAGATCACCGCTAAGGGTTATCTTGCATACGGCTGGAATGCTTCCACCTCCAACCCGGCTGGTCTGGATCACATCTTCCTGAACAGCTTCTGGGCAAGCGGCGGCAAGCTTCGTGACGATGAGGGAATGTTCCACTTCGAGGGCAACGAAGAGTTCAAGAAGACCCTTGACTTCTTCAAGGAGCTGGTTTCCAAGGGCTACATCGCTCCTGGTTACATGACCATGATTGAGCCTGATGTTACCGCTAAGTTCGGTTCCGGCGACCTTGCATTCTGCAATCCGTCCATCTCCATGCTGTCCATCTGGGCTACCGACAGCCCGGACTTAAACTTCACCGTCATCCCGATGCCTGTGGAAGATGGCTACACCGAGAAGTCTTACATCGACTATGCATGCTGGGGCGTTGGTATCTCCGAGAACTGCAAGCATAAAGATGAAGCCATGAAGTTCATCGAGTACATGTTCTCCGCAGAAGCAAATGCGAAGCTGGCACAGGGCAAGGGCTGCTTCCCTGGCTCCACCGTTTCCAATCCTGACTACTCTCAGCAGAGCGAGAACTTCCAGAAGGCATTCGAGATCTGGAAAGCCGGTATCGCCCGTGCAGAGTGGAATGCAGCAATCGAGGCTTCGACCCTTCGTACCGGCGTTCTTGAGAACGTTCTGAAGTATGTCAACGGCGAAGTTGATATGGATACTGCACTGGCTGGCTGCCAGAAGGTCTGCGACGACGTTTACAAGAAATAATCTTTCACGAAGAGATTGATTATACCTGTAATACTCTGAGCTGATTTTTCATGATTGAATCCAAGTAACCCATGAGACGGATTCTTCGTGAATCCGTCTCATCCATTTGAAAGAGGCGTGTATTTTGAAGAACAATAAGCTGAAAAGAAATGCAATGCCGTATCTTTACATTGCCCCGACTGTCATTCTGATGGCAGGACTGTTGATCACACCGATTGTCCAGGTCATTCGGTATTCCTTCTATGATAATGCTTTTGTAAAGAAGAATCCGCTCCCTGTGGGCTGGCTGAATTATCAGAAGGTTCTCACCGATCCCGTGTTCTGGCAGTCTGTGCGTGAGACCATATTCTTCGTCATCGTCAGTATCGTTGGACATATCGTAATGGCGCTTATTTTTGCCCATCTGCTCAACACGACGATGTTCAAGCAGAGAACCAAAACCGTTGCTCGAATTATCTACATCCTTCCCTGGATCTTTACCGCGACGGTTATCTCTGTTATGTGGAAGCTGTTCTTCCAGCCCGCCGGTGTCATGAACTACTTGCTGGGCTTTGTCGGACTTGCGACGAAGAATACGGAATGGTTCAGTAACAAAGATATCGCCTTGTACGTTGTTACTTATATTAATTTGTGGAGCGGCTATCCGTTCTATATGATCAGCGTTCTGGCGGGCTTACAGGGAATCTCACCCGATCTGTACGAAAGTGCCGCGATCGACGGTGCGACATCCTTCAAGTCTTTCCGGTTTATTACACTTCCGCAGCTGAAGCCGATTCTTCTGAGCCTCGTTATGCTGGATTTTGTATGGACGCTGAAGACATTTGCCATTGTGTGGACGTTAACTGCAGGCGGACCGATGCATGCAACCGAAATCATCAGCCTGTATATCTACAGAACCGCTTTCATGGAAAACCACTTCTCACTGGCGTCCGCAGCCGCGGTATTCCTGTTGATTGTATGTGGTATTGTTGCCGTGTTCTATACGCGTCAGCAGTTTAAGATCCAGGAGGATTGACGTATGGTTAGAAGACAAAACAAATTATCAAAAGTTCTTTTGTCGATCGTCATGATCCTGTTCGCGATCTATGCGGCGTTCCCGATTGTCTGGATGTTGATCTGTTCGTTTAAGCAGAACGATTACATCTTCGCATGGCCGCCCAAAATCATTGATGAGTCCTTCGGTCTGAGGACTTATGTCAGGGTTCTGACAGATCCTGTGAAGCTGCGGTTCTTCCTGAACAGCTACATTGTATCTGCTGCTGTCGTGGTGCTTACACTGATCATCGGAATCATGGCTGCGTATGCATTCTCGCGGTTTGATTTCCCGCTGAAGAAAGCGGTCAACAGCATCATCGTAAGCGTACAGGCGATCCCTCAGATCTGCTTGCTGATCCCTTATATGGGCATCATCGTTGCACTGCAGCTCTTCAACACCTACTGGGCTCTGATCCTGACGTATCTGGTGATGACATTGCCGTACTGTATCCTGATGATGACCGGTTATTTCAACACGTTGTCTAAGGAACTGGACGATTCGGTCCGGATTGACGGCGGCTCGCGGTTCCGCGCCCTCTGGGGCGTTCTGGTTCCGATCTCGACGCCGGCGCTCGTATCCGTAGGTCTGTACACCTTTATGACTGCCTGGAATGAGTACCTGTTTGCTCTCGTACTTACCCAGACAACGAATATGCGTACCATCCCGATCGGTATTAACCTGCTGATCACGGAACATAACTACGACTGGTCGATGATGATGTCCATGTCGGTTCTGGGATCTCTTCCGATCCTGATTCTGTTCCTGTTCTTCCAGAAATACTTTATCTCCGGAATGTCTTCCGGTGCGATCAAGGGATAATCATCCGGCAAATCAACTCAGACCCGGCGCCTTGCGGCGTCCGGGTCTGTTTTGTCGTGATGCCGGGCGAAACCTTTCCAAAGAGAAAACCTTGTAAGAATCAGAATTTTAGTGTATATTGTTACATGTTGCCAGAGACGTTTTATCTTTCAGCAAGGAGATCGAACAAATGGTTAGAGCGATTGTAGGTGCAAACTGGGGCGATGAAGGCAAGGGAAAGATCACGGACATGCTCGGTGAGAATTCCGATATCGTCATCCGTTTCCAGGGCGGTGCAAACGCGGGGCATACCATCATCAACAATTATGGCAAATTCGCCCTGCATACCCTCCCTTCCGGCGTGTTTTACGATCATGTGACGTCGATTATCGGAAATGGCGTGGCGCTGAATATCCCGCTGGTGATCAAGGAGATCGATGATCTGGTCAGCCGCGGTGTGCCGAAACCGCATGTTCTCGTGTCCGACCGGGCTCAGATCGTGATGCCTTATCACATCTATTTTGACCAGTGTGAGGAGGAGCGGCGCGGCAAGAAGGCGTTCGGTTCCACCAAGTCCGGCATCGCGCCCTTCTATTCGGATAAATATGCAAAGATCGGTTTCCAGGTCGCGGATCTGTATGCGGACGAGGCCTCTCTGAAGGAGAAGATCGCGGGTGTGCTCGTGCAGAAGAACGTGCTGCTGGAGCATCTCTATCACAAGGAGCCCCTGCAGGTGCAGGACATCTACGACACGCTGATGCAGTACAAGGAGATGATCGATCCTTATGTCTGCGATACCGCGGCGTATCTGCACCAGGCGCTTGCGGACGGGAAGAACATCCTGCTCGAGGGACAGCTCGGAACCCTGAAGGATCCGGACTTCGGAATCTATCCGATGGTCACATCGTCCTCGACACTGGCTGCCTACGGCGCGATCGGCGCAGGCATCCCTCCGTATGAGATCAAGGACATCATCGCGGTGGTCAAGGCTTACTCCAGCGCGGTCGGCGCGGGCGAGTTCGTCAGCGAGATCTTCGGCGACGAGGCCCAGGAGCTCCGGACCCGCGGCGGCGACGGCGGAGAGTACGGAGCCACGACCGGGCGCCCGAGAAGAATGGGATGGTTCGACGCGGTGGCGACACGCTACGGCGTGCGCATGCAGGGAGCGACCGAGGTTGCCCTCACCGTGCTCGACGTGCTCGGATATCTGGACGAGCTGCCGGTCTGCGTGGGATATGAGTTCCACGGCCGGATCCTGAAGGAATTTCCGACCACGACACATCTGAAGGACTGCAAGCCCGTGTACGAGTACCTGCCGGGCTGGAAATGCGAGATCCGCGGAATCCGCAGATATGAGGATCTGCCGGAGAACTGCCGCAATTACATCGAGTTCATCGAGAAGGAGATCGGGGTGCCGATCACGATGGTATCCAACGGTCCGGGCAGAGATGAAATTATCCATCGCTAGAGGTCGCGAAATCAAAAAAATGCCTGACCCTCGTGCTTGCACGAAGGGGTCAGGCATTTTTTGATTTCAGGCGAAGCAACGCTGAGCCGGACGTTTTGCGAAGCAAAACGGCGGCCTCCACGACCTCGTGAGTAAATCATTCGAGGCGGAGCAACGCGACCGAGCCGGAGCGAAGCGGAGGCGAGGTGGTCGCGGCCTCGCCAGTGGATCATTCTAGACCCTCGTGCTTGCACGAAGGGGTCAGGCATTTTTTGATTTCAGGCGAAGCAACGCTGAGCCGGACGTTTTGCGA
>JAFPYK010000207.1 GCA_017412265.1 Lachnospiraceae bacterium | reverse complement strand
GACAGAGGAGCTGCAGAGGAATGCAGCTCCTCATTGACATTGATCAGGCGGAGATGTACAATGACCACTGCCTTTCATAGGCAATTGGGGAAAGGAGATTTGAGATGAGAAGAACATATGTTGTTGTGTTTTGTATGATGCTGGCATTGGTCTTCAGCGCCTGCACGAGCAAGAAGCCGGAGACACCGGAGACGACGACCGGGAGGACAGAGTCGACGACTGAGAAGGCGAGCGAGAAGGCGCCGGAGACGACAGAGACGACAACGGAGACCACAACAGAGGAGAGCACGACTGCTGAGGCGAAGCCGCAGGATGTGCTGAACTTTGTCGGGGAGTATTCGGACCTCGCGGATCAGCCGGCCCTTGAGATTGACAAGACGGCGGAAGGCAAGTATGTGGTTCAGCTGAGTATTGAGGGGCTCGCGAGCCTTGATGACGGTGCCGGAGAGCTGACGAAGGATGGGCTTGCGTTCGTCGCCACGGACCCTGCGGGCAATCCGATTCATGCGCTTGTGACTCTGGAAGACACCAAGGCGCTTGTAACATTTACGGAGAGCAGCTGGAACCTGATTCAGAGCGGGTCTGTATTCGAGTATGTGAAGACATCGGATACGCCTCATATGTGGAGCCCGGTGGATGATACGGATGATGCGGCCTGGATCGGCGAGTATGTCGATGAGGAGAAGACGCCGAGCCTGGAGATCCGTAAGCGCGATGACGGAAAGTATGACGTGCAGATCTCGATTACGGGGCTCTGCGTGCTGGATGACGGACTCGGAGAGCTGAATGGCGAGGAGATGGCATTTGCCGCGACGGATCCGGCGGAGAATACGATCAAGGGAACGATCGTCCTGACGGATCAGGGAGCGAAGGTGACTTTCACGGAGTCGGAATGGACCTATCTGGAGAATGGGACGTCCTTCGAGTATGAGAAGACTTCGGATGTGCCGGGGACGTTTCAGGGCTGATACGGATGAGCAATGAAAAAAGAGTGCTGCAGAAGCGGCACTCTTTTTGCGTGATAAATGATCGGATTATCTGAAATACTTCTTCGGAAGCCGCTCGAGCGTCAGCAGGAGGATCATTCCGAGGACATAGATCGCGAGTACTTCTCCGATACCGACGGTCAGCATCAGGTAGGGGATTGCGTCAGGGACGCCGTAGGCGAAGCGAAGCACCCAGGGGATGATGATCGTGTTGGACAGAATCGGAGGGATCGGGACCAGCCACTTGTTCCGGCGCAGGGCGTAGGAGCCGAAGGCGCCGATCAGGGTCGCGAGGGTTCCGAAGATGATGTCCAGGGGCTCGCCCATGCCGATCAGGTTGCCGATCAGGCAGCCGATGGTGACACCGGGGATTCCCGCGGGGGTGAAGTAGGGAAGGATCGCCAGGGCTTCTGCGATGCGGAACTGGATCACATTGAAGCTGATCGGTGCGAAGAGCAGAACCAGGGCGACGTAGATGGCGGCAATGATGCCGGCCTGCGCGATGAAGCGCGTCGTGAATGTTTTCTTCATGTTTTATCTCCTGTAGTTTTGTTTTTCGTCAGGAAGGTTTCGAACTGACGGCCTGCCGGACCGGCAGACGAGGAACAGAATAGCACGTATTTGCTGAAAAAGCAAGAATACGGTTGAAATTCCTCCTCAGGTTCGGTACAATATTTATTTGTGAAATAAGAATTTTTACCGCTTTGCGCGGAACATAGATCGACGGAGGAAATGAGATGAAGAAAAAGACCACAGTCCTGATGATCCTGGACGGCTACGGCCTCAACGACCGCACCGAGGGCAACGCGATTGCCATGGCGAAGACGCCGGTGATGGACCGTCTGAAGAGAGAATATCCGTGGGTTCCCGGCAATGCCAGCGGACTGGCAGTCGGCCTGCCGGACGGCCAGATGGGCAACTCGGAGGTCGGCCACCTGAACATGGGCGCCGGACGTATCGTCTATCAGGAGCTTACCAGAATCACGAAGTCTATTCAGGACGGGGATTTCTTTGAGAATCCGGCCTTCCTGGAGGCTGTGAAGCACTGCAAGGAGAATGACTCGGCGCTGCATATGTGGGGCCTGGTTTCGGACGGCGGCGTGCACAGCCATAACACGCACATCTACGGGCTTCTGGAGCTCGCGAAGAGAGCGGGCCTGAAGAAGGTCTATGTGCATTGCTTCCTGGACGGACGTGATACGCCTCCGGCTTCCGGCAGAGATTTTGTGGCTCAGCTGGAAGAGAAGATGGCGGAGATCGGCGTCGGCGAGGTGGCTTCCGTGGCGGGACGTTTCTATGCGATGGACCGCGATAACCGCTGGGACCGCGTGGAGAAGGCTTACCGCTGCCTGACCCTGGGCGAGGGCGATAAGGCGGAGAGCGCGACCGGAGGCATCCAGGCTTCTTATGACAAGGATGTGACCGATGAGTTTGTGGTTCCTTTCAATGTCGTGAAGAACGGCGAGCCGGTGGCTCTGGTGAAGGATCATGACTCGATCATCTTCTATAACTTCCGTCCGGACCGCGCCAGAGAGATCACGCGCGCGTTCGTGGACGATGATTTCACCCGATTTGAGCGCACGAAGATCCAGGATCTGTGCTATGTCTGCTTCACGGATTATGATCACACGATCGAGAACAAGATCGTCGCCTTCGGCAAGCAGGAGATTACGAATACGTTCGGCCAGTTCCTGGCCGCGAACGGCTTAAAGCAGCTGCGTACCGCGGAGACCGAGAAGTATGCGCACGTGACGTTCTTCTTCAACGGCGGTATCGAGGAGCCGAACGAGGGCGAGGACCGCAGGCTGATCAAGTCCCCGAAGGTGGCGACGTATGACCTGCAGCCGGAGATGAGCGCCTACAAGGTGTGCGATACGCTCTGCGAGGCGATCGCGTCCGGATTCTATGACGTGATCATCATCAACTTCGCGAACCCGGATATGGTCGGACATACCGGCGTGATCCCGGCGGCTGTGAAGGCCATCGAGGTCGTTGATGAGTGTGTGGGCAAGGCAGTGGACGCCCTCGTCGAGGCGGGCGGACAGATGTTCATCTGCGCGGACCACGGCAATGCCGAGATGATGATTGATTATGAGACCGGTGAGCCGTGGACGGCTCATACCACCAACCCTGTGCCTTTTATCCTGGTCAATTATAAGGAGGGCTATCATCTGCGTGAGGGCGGGTGCCTGGCGGACATCGCGCCGACCCTGATTGAGATGATGGGCCTTACGCAGCCTGCGGAGATGACCGGCAAGTCTCTTCTGGTGAAGGACTGAACCGGGGGATGTGCACCGGACCGTGATTATATCGGTGAAAATCCGCTTGCAAAGCGGTCAGAGGTGTGATAGTATACATCTGTTAGGCTGAAAAGGAGGATATCCAGATGTTAACAGCGTTAAAGGTTATCGTTACCGTGCTCTACGTATTAGTTTGCGTGGCACTGGTTGTGATTGTTCTATTACAGGAAGGCAAGTCCGACGGACTTGGTGCGCTCAACGGCAGCAGCGGATCCAGCTATTGGGAGAAGAATAAGAGCCGTTCCGCAGAGGGAGCGATCTCGAAACTGACGAAGATTCTGGCGGCTGTATTCATCGTTCTTTCGGTGGTGCTGACTGTCGCATTCGGGTAAACAGTAAGAATCTCAGGATAATCACAGAGGCGTTGTAGATGCTTGCATATACAGCGCCTTTTTTCAACGGTCTTTGCCGGCCGGAGGCAGGTGCCCGGGCCTTGGCGGAGAGATTGGAGTCAGATGAATCAACAGAAGGAATCAGTGGTTTCCGGGACGTTCTGCGGCACATCGCGGGGCTACGGCTTTGTGACTGTGCCTGGGCGTGAGACGGATATCTTCGTGCCCGCGGCTTATACCGGGAGCGCGATGGACGGCGACCGCGTGGAGGTTCTGGTGATCCCCGGCGGGTACGGGGTCCGGACCGAGGCGCATGTGCAGCGGGTGCTCTCGCGCGCGGTGGAGACGGTCGTCGGGACCTACCGGCGCAAGGGCGTCCACGGCGTGGTCGTCTGCGACAACCGGAAGCTGCCGGACCTGGTCATCGAGAAAGCGGCCCGGGGCGGGGCGCAGGACGGACATAAGGTGTCGGTGAAGATCACGGATTACGGGGACGACCGGCATAAACCACGCGGGAAGGTGACGGAGATCCTGGGACATATCAACGATCCGGGATCGGACCTGGTCACGGTGATCCGTGCGATGGGGCTGCCGGAGGAATTTCCGAAGGATGTGATGCATGAAGCCGCGCAGATGCCGGAGACGGTGACGCGGGCGTGCGCGGAGGAGGAACTCGCGCGCGGCCGGGAGGATCTGCGGGGGCTGGCCTGCGTGACGATCGACGGTGAGGACGCGAAGGACCTGGACGACGCCATTACCCTGGAGAAGGATGGAGAGATCTGGCATCTGGGCGTGCACATCGCGGATGTCTCGCATTATGTGAGGGAAGGCTCGGCGCTGGACCTCGATGCGAGAGAGCGGGGCACGAGCGTCTATCTGATCAACAAGGTGATCCCGATGCTGCCGCAGGCGCTCTCGAACGGGATCTGCTCGTTGAATGCGGGCACGGACCGGCTGGCGCTCAGCTGCCTGATGGACGTGGACGCGAGGGGCAATGTGGTCAGCCACCGGATCTGCGAGAGCCTGATCCGTGTGGACCGGCGTATGTCCTACACCTCGGTGCAGAAGATTCTGGACGGGGATGAGGCGGAGCAGCGGGAGTATGAGGAGCTGCTGCCTCTGTTCTTCCGGATGCAGGATCTGGCCCTCGTGCTGGAGGCACGCCGGGGCGAGAGAGGGGCCATCGGATTTGATTTCCCGGAGAGCGAGATCGTGCTCAATTCGCAGGGCGAGCCAGTGTCCATCGACGCCTACCGCCGGACGCAGGCACATCTGCTGATCGAGGATTTCATGCTGCTGGCTAACGAGACGGTGGCCGAGGAGTATTACTGGATGGAGGCTCCGTTTGTCTACCGCAGCCATGAGACGCCGGATATGGGGAAGATGAAGCAGCTGGCTTCGTTCCTCGGAAGCTTCGGCTATACGCTGCATGTGGGCGGCGACGAGGTGCACCCGAAGGAGCTGCAGGCGCTTCTGGAGCGGATGGAGGGCAAGCCGGAGGAGGGACTGCTCAACCGGATGATCCTGCGGTCGCTCAAGAAGGCGAGATATACGACCGAGAATCTCGGGCATTTCGGGCTCTCGACCCGGTATTACTGTCATTTTACCTCACCGATCCGCCGGTATCCGGATCTGCAGATTCACCGGATCATCAAGGAGAATCTGCGGGGCGGGCTCAGCGAGGAGCGCCAGGAGCATTACCGGGAGATCCTTCCGGCGGTCGCGGTGCATGCCTCCGCGATGGAGCGCCGGGCGGACGAGGCGGAGCGCGAGGTGATCAAGCTCAAGCAGGTGGAGTATATGCAGAAGCGGCTGGGAGAGCATTTCGCAGGAGTGATCTCGGGAGTGTCGAACCGGGGACTCTTCGTGGAGCTGCCCAACACGGTGGAGGGCATGATCCCGGTGGAGCTGCTGTCGGGGGACTATTTCCTCTGTGACGCGGAGGGCTGCCGGATGGTGGGCGAGCGCACAGGCATCGTCTACGCGATCGGACAGAGGGTCGAGGTATCGGTCCTGAGCGTCAACAAAATCGAGCGTACGATTACATTCGCATTGGAGAAATCAAGGAATGTCGAAGGATAATTATAAGCTGGTTGCGAACAACAAGAAGGCGTATTTTGACTATTTCATCGAGGAGACCTACGAGTGCGGCATCGAGCTGGTGGGCACGGAGGTCAAGTCGGTGCGGATGGGCAAATGCAGCGTGAAGGAGGCATTTGTCCGGATCCGCCAGGGGGAAGTCTGGGTCTACGGCATGCATATCAGCCCTTATGAGAAGGGCAATATCTTCAACAAGGACCCGCTGCGGGAGCGCAGGCTCCTCATGCACCGGCAGGAGATCCGCAAGCTTGCCTCGAGGGTGGACCAGCAGGGCTATACGCTGGTGCCGCTGAAAGTGTATCTGCGCGGGAGCCTCGTGAAGGTGGAGATCGGCCTGGCGAAGGGCAAGAAGCTCTACGATAAGCGTGAATCGATCGCGAAGAAGGACCAGAAGCGGGAGATGGACCGCGAGATGAAGTCGGGCGGACGCCTGTGAAGGCTTGACCATATGCCCGGCGGGTGATATTCTGTGATTGTAGACCAAGGGAGGCCTGTGCGGGCACAGGCTATGAATCATACAGGAGAATCAGATTATGGCGAAGAAGTTTTGTATCGCGGCTCAGGCCGTGGCGCTTCCGTTAAAGACGGAGGTTCAGAAGCATCTGGAGAGTCTGGGATATGAGGTTGTGGACCTGGTGCCGGCCGATGAGCAGCCGACCATCAGCTTCACGGGCGTTGCGGAGTATGTCGGCCGCGCGATCCAGTCCGGCGAGTACGAGAAGGGATTTGTCTTCTGCGGCACCGATATGGGTGTGTCGATGGTTGTGAACAAGTATAAGGGCGTGCGCGCGGCGCTGGTGGAGTCACCTTACGCGGCGAGAATGTCCCGCATCATCAACGACGCCAATGTCCTGTGCATGGGACAGTGGATCTTCACCCCGCATATGGCGTGCGAGACGGTCAATGAGTTCGTCAACCACAGCCTGCTCGACGATGAGGATCCCGCGCATCCGAACGAGGTCCGCATCAAGAGACTGACCGACGGGATCGCGTTTGTGAATTCGATCGGCGAGGAATAAGAATCGGGGAGAACAGGAAGGGGGCTGCTCAGGCAGCCTCCTTTTTTCTCGAAGATAGATCTATCCTTTGACAAAGAATCTGCACGTCGAATCAGATGCTTACGGCAAATTCTTTGTGTGATCTATGCAGCCTGTTAATGTTTTTTCTCTGGCTTATCAGATATAATCGTTCTCACATAGATGAGCGCAAGATGTTTCTTGTTGTGAGAACGGAGGATTTGATTGTTTATGAAGAAGCATGCCTTATTATTCTGCCTTACCTTCATTTTTGCCCTTCTGTTTACTTTCGCCGGCAATGCGAAGGCAGATGAGGTACTTGACGGATGGGTGAATCGTTTTGATGATTACTGGGTCTACTACGAAGATGGGGTCCCTGCAGAAGGCTGGCGCGACTTGGATGGATACACTTACTATTTCTTCAACGGCGGAGTGCCTGCCCGTGGTGAGTGGGAGATCGAGGGGTATTATTATCGATTTAATGAACAGCGCACGGAAGAACGCCCCTGGGGCGGAGAAATGATCACCGGGTGGTACGAAAATGATCCCTTCCTACAGTACTATTTTGAGGACGGGAAGCGGGCTGAGGCTTGCTGGCTTGAAATCGATGGCGTACGTTATTATTTCACCGAGAACGGGATTATGGCCGCACAAAGGATGTGCTGGATTGGTGATGATTGCTATTGGTTTGATGAGAACGGTCAAATCTGCTCCGGCTGGCAGCATTTCAGCTGGGCCGAGGATCATTGGTATTACTTCCTGGAAGACGGGAAACAGATATCAACAGGGTGGCATAAGATCGATGGTAAGTGGTATTACTTCCTGCCAGATCGCAACTATCGCGCATATAACGACGAATACGAGATCGGCGGCAAGCAGTATCGTTTTGATAAAAATGGCGTCATGATCACCGGCTGGTTTAAGGACGGCGACAACTGGGTGTTCTATAAATCCAGCGGTGAGCGCGCTTATGGATGGGTGCAGACCGGGGGAAAGTGGTATTATTTTGATGCTTACGAAGGAATGCTCCATGGATTAGAAAAGTATATTGGCGATGCCCGTTATCGGTTCAACGATAACGGATCCATGCATATCGGGTGGTATGCATATACAGAAGGCGACTATACATACTGGTATTATTATAAATCCAGCGGTAAAAGGGCATATAATGAGTGGGTTCAGGTGGACGGAAAATGGTATTATATCTTCGAATACAGGGCTAGCGGCCATGAGGAGGTCAACGGAGCATATTATTACTTCGGCGACGATGGGGTGATGCGCTCCTCGACCTGGATTAAGATTAAGCCATATTATTCAGAGGACATTTACTACTGGTATTACTTTAAATCCAACGGGAAGAGAGCTACGAGCGAGTTTGTTAAG
>JAFPYK010000206.1 GCA_017412265.1 Lachnospiraceae bacterium | reverse complement strand
GAAGCGGATCTACCGGATGATCCGGGAGACCGAGGAGTATTACCCGAGGCTTCTGGAGGTGGTGAAGGCGACGCCGGAGTATAACAGTGCGGCGTGGCTGCTGAAGTACCAGATGGAGAGCATGCTGGACATCTACAAGAGGCTGATGTGAGAAATGAAAGTATAGAACATGAACGGGCGCTGCCGGGGTTTCGGCAGCGCCTTTGTCTTATCACGATTCTGCCATGTGGATGCACCTGTCCGGGGCACGCCGTAGACCGAGTGTGTCCCGGGGCAGTCCCTCATGCAGCGGAGAGCGCAGGCTGCCGGAGGGGGGGGACATTTTCGGATGTGAGGCTGCCCGAGATATCATCCGGCCTTGCCGGAAGCCGAAAAAAGCGAGGAAAATCGCGGGTCAGGGGGCATTTTTCGAAAACAGACTGGAATCCGGGCTCATTAAGTTGTATGATATAGGGGACTGAAGCCTGCCGGGCAGGCTCAGGATAAGTATAAAGGAGCATGTATCGATGGCCTGGTTTGAAGAAGCGGCCTTTTATCATATTTATCCGCTGGGGCTTGCAGGCGCCCCCGCGCAGAACCCTTACGGGGAACCGGTACACCGGCTGCCCGGCCTGCTTCCCTGGGTGGATCATATCCGCGAGATGGGATTTACCGGACTCTACATCGGCCCGCTCTTTGAGTCGGTGGGCCACGGCTATGAGACGACGGATTACCGGCGGCTGGATTCGCGGCTCGGGACGAATGATGACCTGAAGGCGTTCGTGGCGTACTGCCATGAGGCCGGGATCCGGGTGGTGCTGGACGGTGTGTTCAATCACACGGGGCGTGATTTCTTCGCGTTCCGGGACCTGAAGGAGCACCGGGAGAGCAGCGCGTACCGCGACTGGTACTGCCATGTGAATTTCTGGGGCAATAACGAATACAACGATGGTTTCTCCTACGACAACTGGGGAGGATATAACCTGCTGGTGAAGCTGAACCTGCAGAATCCCGCGGTGCGGGATTATCTGTATGAGACGGTGCGCTTCTGGGTGCAGGAGTTTGACATCGACGGGCTGCGGCTGGACGCGGCGGACGTGCTGGATTTTGAATTCATGCGCGGGCTGCGGGCGCTGACCGGGTCGCTGAAGCCGGACTTCTGGCTGATGGGCGAGGTGATCCACGGGGATTACGGGCGCTGGGTCAATGAGCGGACGCTTCACTCGGTGACCAATTATCATCTGCACAAGGCGCTCTACAGCGGGCATAACGATCACAATTATTTTGAGATCGCCCACACGGTGCGCCGGCAGCGGGAGATGGGCCTCGGGCGTGAGGTGCATCTCTACAGCTTCGCGGACAATCATGACGTGGAGCGGATCGCGACGAAGCTTCGCGAGAAGGCGCAGCTGCTTCCGGTCTACGTCCTGCTCTATACGCTTCCCGGCATACCTTCGGTCTACTACGGCTCGGAGTTCGGGACGGAAGGGCGGAAGGAGCGAGGCTCGGACGCGTCGCTTCGTCCCTGCCTGAACCTGCAGGAGCTGCTGGATTCGGATCCTCCGGTGTACGGGATTGTCCGGGCACTGACGCAGATCCACCGGCAGGAGTCCGCACTCTGGTACGGGGAGTATCGGGAGCTCGCACTCACCACGACGCAGTATGCATTTGCAAGAGGCGACCTGATCGTCACGGTGAATAACGCGGATGGCCCGGCGGTGATCTCCGTGCCCGCGCAGGGCGCATACCGGGGAGCCCTCTTCGGGGAGAGAATCGCGGCGGAGAACGGCCGCGCAGCCTTCCCGCTCGGGGCAAACGGCGGAGAGATCTGGATCCCGGAGGGAGAGAGCCGGCAGGTGTACGAGCCGGTCAGATCCCTGCCGGCATCGGAGCCCGGGAGAGAGGAGCCGGCGGCCATGCCGCAGAGAGCCTCGTCTCCGAAATCTTACGAAGAGATGACCGTTGAGGAACTCCAGGCGGAGATCCTCGCGAAAATGGCTGCGAACGGCCCGGTGACGGACCGGATGCGCCAGGATGTCATAGATAACATTTACCGGAATTCCCTGTTAAACTGGGTACGCAGTTTCCGGTAGAAAGGAATTGCTGAATTATGGCGAAGAAGAAAGTGGAAACCGCTCCTGAAGCGGAGGTTAAGAAGGTGGAAACCGCAGATGTGAAAGCACCTGAGGAGAAGAAAACGGCGGTGAAGAAGAAAGCGGCTGCCGAGAAGAAGGAGACCGCGGAGAAGAAAGAGACTGCGGAGAAGAAAGAGACCGCGGAGAAGAAAGAGACTGCGGCCAAGAAGCCTGCCAGAGCGAAGAAGGCGGCTCCTGCGGAGGAGGATGTGAAGAAGTCCGAACCCGCGGCGAAGGCGAAGAAGACCAGAACGGTGAAGGCTGTGAAGGAAACGCCGGCGGAGCCTGCTGTTGAGGAAGTGAAGGCGGAGCCTGTTGTGGAAGAAGTGAAGGCGGAGCCTGCTGTGGAAGAAGTGAAGGCGGAGCCTGCTGTAGAGGAAATCAAGGCAGAGCCTGTTGAGGAAGAAGTGAAGGCAGAGCCTGTTGTGGAAGAAGTGAAGGCGGAGCCTGTCGTGGAAGAGG
>JAFPYK010000205.1 GCA_017412265.1 Lachnospiraceae bacterium | reverse complement strand
GTGAAACCCTCAGAACAGGACTACAGAAGAATGAGAGGAAAAGCCTATGAGTGAATACATTCTTCGGACAGAGTCCGTGGGAAAAAACTACGGAGCGATCGTCGCCCTGGAGAATGTGAATTTTAACGTGAAGCCCGGAGAGGTCGTCGGAATAGTGGGCGATAACGGTGCAGGTAAATCCACGTTTATCAAAATTCTTTCAGGTGCGCACAAGGCAAGCAAGGGCTACGTCTATATGGGAGACGAGCTGGTGGATTTTGACAGTCCTCGTGACGCGATTGACCGCGGCATCGAGACTGTGTATCAGGATCTGTCACTGGCTCCGCACCTGGACGTCGTCGGTAATATTTTCCTCGGACGTGAGATTGAGAAAAAAGGACTCGGAGGGAAGCTGTTCCATACACTGGACCGGAAGGAGATGACGAAGCGGACGGAGGAGGTCCTGAAGAGACTGAAAATCCGTGTGAAATCGGTCAAGCAGCCAGTGGGCACGCTCTCCGGCGGACAGCGGCAGGCAGTCGCGATCGGTAAAGCGATCGCGTGGGGAAGCAAGGTCGTCATTCTGGATGAGCCGACGAACAACCTGGGTGTCGAGGAATCGGAGAAGGTGCTTTCGATGATCCGCGATATCGCGAAGCAGGGCATCTCGGTCATCCTGATCAGCCATACGCTTCCGTATGTGATGGAAGTGTGCGACCGGATCTTCGTGTTCCACCTCGGTAAGAGCATCGCGGTGCTTGACCGCAAGGAAACGAATATCGATGAGCTGGTCTCCTGGATCACCGGATCTAAGACGATGGAGGTCCATCTGGAAGATGAAGGAGAGGAGGAAGCAAAATGAAAGAGAAAGTAAATGCTCCTCTGAACCTGGATGAGCAGATCCTGCTGCACGAGAAACGAATGCAGCAGAGCGTCAAGCGGGCAGAGATGTTCCAGAAGATCGGCAAGGTCTGGTCTGTCGGAATTCTCGTGCTGATCGTTGTGATTTTCTCGATGTTCCAGGCGAGAATCTTCTCTGTAGCGTACTGGCAGAGTACCCTCGCTTACATGACCGAGATCATCATCCTCGGTATCGGCGAAGGCCTGATCATGATGGCCGGATGTATCGACCTTGGTATCGGTACACTGTCCGCGCTGGTCGGCGTCTCTGCTGCGCAGTTTATCCGAATTTACAGCGCGAGCCTGGGCGTCGGGACCACGGTCCTGATCGCAACGATCGGAGGATTTGCGATCGGCCTGATCTTCGGCTGGACGAACGGCATGTTGGTCACCAAGCTGAAACTGTCTCCGTTCCTGGCCACGATCGGTACCATGAGCGTGAGCAAAGGCCTTGCGCTGGTTCTTTCGGAAGGCGCGGAGGTCGTCGGACTGCCGCAGGTCTTGAAGCAGGTTGCTAACCACAGATTCTTCGGATTTGCGACGCCGAACATGCTGATCGGCTGGCTGGTTGTGCTTATTGTGGCTCTGGTCCTGCATAAGACGCGGTTCGGCCAGTATACATACGCAGTCGGTTCCAACCGTGAAGCCCTGCAGAGATCCGGTGTCAGTGCGGACCGCCAGATCATCAAGCTGTACATGATTGAAGGCTTCCTGGGCGCGTTATCCGGCCT
>JAFPYK010000204.1 GCA_017412265.1 Lachnospiraceae bacterium | reverse complement strand
CACCTGCTGGACGTCGAGGGGAAGGAGATCACCGAGCCGGAGACGGAAGGCGAGCTGGTCTACGAAGGGGCCAATGTGACGCTCGGCTACGCGCAGGGCAGAGAGGATCTGGCGCTCGGCGACGAGAGGGGCGGACGGCTGCCGACCGGGGACATTGCGAAATGTGACGCGGAAGGGTATTATTATATCGTCGGGCGGCTGAAACGGTTCCTGAAGGTCTTCGGCAACCGGGTCAATCTCGACGAGACCGACCGGCTGGTGAAGCGGGCGTTTGAGGATCTGGACTGTGCGTCTACGGGCGTGGACGATCACATCATCGTCTATATCACGGATGCGGGCCGGATCGATGAAGTGCGGCGGTATCTGGCCGCGACGACCAGACTGTCCGAGACCGCATTTACCGTGCGGTACCTGGAAGAGATTCCGAAAAATGAGAGCGGCAAGGTGCAGTTTGCGAAGCTTGCCAGGGAATAAAACGAAGGGAGAACCTCGATGGAAGAGATTCTTGCAATGTTAAGTGAGTTAAACAGCAGTGTTGATTTTGCGGCCGCAGAGAATATCATGAGCAGCCGCCTGCTGGACTCGATCGATATCATTGAGCTGGTATCGAAGCTGGAAGATGCGTTTGACATCGAAATCGGCATGGAATACATGGATAAGGAGAACTTCGAGAGCGCGCAGGCGATCTGGGAGATGGTTCAGGAGATTCAGGAAGGATAAGGCTGACGGATGACGATTACTTCGTTTTCATTTCTTCTGTTCCTGGCGGGTACGATGCTGGTCTTCTTCATCGTGCCGGTGAAGCACCGCTGGCTGGTGCTGCTGGCCGCGAGCCTGGTCTTCTATGTGCTGGCGGGCAGCTGGGGGATGGCGCCTCTGCTGGTGCTGACCACGGCAGCCGTGTGGTGGGCCGGCCGCAAGATCGGAAGGCTCTACGGCGCGGCGGAGGAGAGGATCGCGCAGGAGAAACCGGACCGGGAAGGCAAGAAGCAGCTCCGTGCGGAGGCGAAGAAGCAGGCGAAGAGAGTGCTGGTGCTGACACTGGTGCTGGCCGTGGGAATCCTCGTGATCGTGAAGATGACGCGGATCTTCGACGGGTTCTTCGGGGGCATCTATGAGGCTCTGACGAGCCGGGTGCCGGGCGCGGCCCTGATCCTCCTGGTTCCGCTGGGGATCTCTTATTATACCTTCTCCACGGTGGGATACCTTCTGGATGTGTACTGGAAGCGGTACGAGCCGGAGGAGAGCTTCCCGCGCTTCCTGCTGTACGCGGTGTATTTCCCGCACATTGTGCAGGGACCGATCTCGCGCTACAACCTGCTCGGGCAGGAGCTCAAGAAGGAGCTGCGCTACGACCGCACGCGTGTGGCCTACGGCATGCAGCTGATGGTCTGGGGCTTCTTCAAGAAGCTGGTGATCGCGGACCGGGTGGCGATCTATGTGCGCACGGTCTATGACGGTCATGATCATCCCGGCAGTATCTTCCTGCTGGCCATGCTTCTGGACGCATTCCAGATCTACACGGATTTCTCGGGCTATATGGATATCGCGCTGGGCGCTTCGCAGATCTTCGGCGTTAAGATGGAGGAGAACTTCAACCATCCGTTCTTCTCGAAGACGGTGGCAGAGTTCTGGCGGCGCTGGCATATGAGCCTGGGATCGTGGTTCCGGGATTATGTCTATACCCCGATCTCGATGTCGGGCTGGATGAAGTCGCTGAACAAGTGGAATAAGAATCATACGTCCGAGGGCTTCGCGCGGTTTGTGAAGGTGGCGGTTCCGGTCATGATCACCTGGTTCCTCACCGGACTGTGGCACGGCACCGGCAAGACGTATGTCGCCTGGGGCCTGTACTACGGAACCCTGATCACGCTCTCGGAGGTGCTGCAGCCGTTCTTCGCGTGGCTGAACCGGACGCTTCGCATCCGCACGGAGGCGCGGTCGTTCCAGGTCTTCCGGATGCTGCGGACATTCTGCATCTTTATGGGCGGCCGTGTGCTCACGAGCCCCGGCTGGCTCAGGTACACGCTGCGGGTGCTTCAGAGCATCCTGCTCAATCTTCAGCCGTGGAAATGGTTCGACGGAAGCATCTTCCTGTACGGACTGGACCTGAATAATTTCCTGGTGGCTGCGGCCGGCATGCTCCTGGTGTGGGCCGTGTCCATGCTGCAGGAGCGCGGGTGTGTGCGTGACATGCTGGCGAGGCAGAATCTGGTGGTCCGGTGGCTGATCATCTACGCGGCGGTGTTCGCGGTGCTGATCTTCGGCATCTACGGGCCGAACTATGACGCGTCGCAGTTTATCTACATGCAGTTTTAAAAACAGACTTTTCATTTTGAGGCAGGCATGCTATACTACACGTATAGAATGCCTGTTTTATTTGATTTATGAGGATAGCTAATGAGAGTTCGAATCATTTCATGCCTGCTTGCGGCCCTGCTTCTGGCCGGTGCGGTGCCTGCGAGAGAGGCCCGCGCGGAGGAAGAGACCGTGCAGGAGACGGTGCTGCAGGAGAGGAAAGAGACTGCAGAGGAGACAACCGAAACGGCGGCGGAGGAGACGACGGCTGCGGCGGACGAGACCTGTGGGGAGGCCTCGTCTGAGAGTGCTGCGCCTGCGGAGGCCCCGGCGGAGAAGCGCGAAGTGCTGGCCGCGGAGGAAGAGGCCGCGGAGATGATCTATCTCGGCGAGCTCGCGGACGGGCTGTGCGCAGAGGAGCCGGCGGCCGGTGCGGCGGACCGGATGTCATTTTCCACGGACTACCCGAATACCTGGGTCAACACGGGCGACCAGGCGAGAGACCTGGTGGAGATCGCCCTGACGCAGGTCGGCTACAAGGAGAATTCGGACCACACGAAGTATAACAACTGGTATTACGGGTCGGATACGGCCGCGGCCTGGTGCAATATCTTCGTGAGCTGGTGTGCGAACCAGGCGGGCATTCCCACGAGCATCGTGCCGAAGATGGCGGCGACCCGCTATACGAAGGCGTGGATGGTGGAAAATGCCTACTATGACGATACATTTACGACGACGCCCAGGTGCGGCGACCTGCTCTTCTTCCACAACGACGAGGGGACGATCTGCCACATCGCGATCATCATATCTTACAATGCTTCGGACAACACGATCCGCTACGTGGGCGGCAACCAGAGCAACAGTGTGACGGTACGGACCCTGGAATGGGTGAAGAACAAGGACTGGTACGGGATCAAGCTGGACGGCTATGCGAGGCCGTATTATACGGTGACGCAGCAGGAGACGGTGCGTGTCTACGGAAGCACCCGGTATGACACCTGCATCAAGACCGCGGACCTGTTCAAGGAGACGCTGGGGCTCACGAAGTTCCCGAACATCGTGCTGACGACCGGGACGGGCTACGCGGACGCGCTCTCGGGCAGCCTTCTCGCGCTGCAGAAGAAGGCGCCGATCCTTCTGACCAATGCATCCAACGCCTCGAAGATCAATACCTATATCAAGAACAACCTGCAGTCCGGGGGCACGATCTATGTGCTCGGCGGAACCGGCGCGGTGCCGGCCAGCCTCTTGAGCGGCCTGTCGGGCTATAAGATCACGAGGCTTTCGGGCTCGTCGCGCTACGCGACGAACCTGGCGGTTCTCGCAGAGACGAGCATCGCCTACGGGAGCGAGGTCTTCGTGGTGACGGGCACGAACTACGCAGACAGCCTGTCGGCGGCGTCTTCCGGCAAGGCGATCCTGCTGGTCTCCGACAACCTGAGCAAGGAGCAGAAGACCTGCATCCAGGGCCTGATCAATCAAGGCTGCACGTTCACGATCCTGGGCGGAGAGGCGGCGGTGTCCGTCGACGTGGAGCAGACCATCCGCAGCCTCGGCGGGGACGTCGGGAGGCTCTACGGGTCGACCCGCTACGCGACCTCGGCGCTCTTTGCGGAGACGTATTTCCCGAACGCGGCCCGGGTCATCCTGGCCTACGGGGAGAATTATCCGGACGGACTCTGCGCGGGCCCGCTGGGGGCAGTGCTGCACGCACCGGTGCTTCTGGCCGCGGACGGCAAGGAAAGCCGCGCGAAGGCGTATGTCTCCGGAAGCTCGGTCTCCAGCGGGACGGTGCTCGGAGGACCCTCCTGTCTTCCGGATGCCTCGGTGCGCAAGATTCTGGGGCTTTCAAACAGCACATCGATCGTTGTCAAATAACCGTATATCATTCTGAAAATGTGTTTTCGGAGAGACTGCCGGAGAGGGCAGTCTCTTTTTTGTGTCCTCTTTTGAGCCGCGGCTGAAGAGGGAGAATTGTCTCAAAAAGAGGCGAAATCGATTAATTTTGTAAAACAAGTGGAAAAAAGAGTAGATTTCAGAGGCTTTTTGGTATAGAATAGAGAAAGTTTTTAGTGATCTGTGTGTCTCTATGACGCTTTAACAAGTTGAAGCGATAAAGACAAGAAGAGAGATGTGTACGCTTTTTTATCACAGGCGTCTGTTTCCCGGTATAGAGCAGGAAACTGCTGTATATAATATTTCCAAATATTTCCACAATAGGAGGAGAAAGGAACATGAAGAAACTTAGCAGGAAACTGATTGCCATGCTGTTAGTTCTCGTGATGACCCTCTCCGTAGCGGGCCCTGCGGCACGTACGGTGAAGGCTGACACGGTCGATGCAGCTGCCAGTCAGGAAACCTCGGGGGCAAAGAGCGTAGAGCTCGGTGAGATTGATCCGGCGACGCTGAACGTTCCCGTCTACGGAGCAATCGACGAGAAGGTTTCGGAAAAAGGCGAGACCGATGAGGTCCCGACCGGATATCAGCCGAATGACATCGTTCGAGTCTCCATTTTCCTTGACGCCCCGTCTACCCTGGACAAGGGCTACGCAGTGAAGAACATCGCTTCCAATTCCGGAGCGAAGTCTTACCGTGAGTCCCTGAGACAGCAGCAGGCGAAGGTGACTTCCGCGATCGAGAGCGCGATCGGGAAGAGCCTGAAAGTCAAGTGGAATCTTACTCTTGCTGCCAATGCCATCGCCGCAGAGGTCCGCTATGCGGATATCGCGAAGATCGGCAGTATTGACGGCGTGAAGTCTGTCTACATTGAGAAGCAGTACGAAGCTTATACCGCCGACACTCAGACGGCCGGTACTTCTCAGTTCATGACGAACGCTTTCAGTGCATGGCAGGATGGGTATACCGGCGCCGGTTCTCGCCTTGCGATCATTGATACCGGTCTGGATACCGATCATCAGTCCTTCAGCGCCGAGGCATTTGACTATGCCATCAGCACCCTGGAGGAGGCACCGGATCTTCTGACGGCGGATGAAGTTGACGCGAGCCAGTTAAACAGTAAGACGGCCAACTACATCAGCTCCAAGATCCCTTACGGCTACAACTACATCGATGAGAACACCACGGTCAACCACCTGAGTGACCGTCAGGAAGAGCACGGCTCCCATGTAGCCGGTATCGCTGCTGCGAACCGTTACGTCAAGGTCGGCGATGAGTTCGTCGATGCGATCGAAGCGGTTCATGCTGTCGGCCAGGCTCCGGACGCTCAGGTCCTGGTGATGAAGGTCTTCGGTAAGGGCGGCGGCGCTTACGATTCCGATTACTTTGCGGCCATCGAGGATGCTCTGGTGCTGCAGGCGGATTCCGTGAACCTGTCCCTGGGTTCCGGCGACCCCGGCTTCGCTCTTGCAGGCGAGTACCAGGATATCATGGACCGTCTGGTTGCTACCAATACGGTTGTTTCCATCTCTGCAGGCAACTCCTACAGCTGGGATGCGTATCTTGAGTATCACGGCATGTATGCGGAGGATGCTTCCTTCGCTACCGGCGGAAGCCCCGGTTCCTTCACGAACAGCCTTACCGTTGCAGCTGCGGACAATGTCACCGCAACCGGTATGCCCGCGATCTTCAATGAAGCTGTAAATGTCTTCTATACCGATGCTGACGCGGCGAATGCCGGCCATATCCCCGATGTTGCAGGTTCTTATGAGTATGTCTACATCTACGGTACCGGCAGCGCAGAGGAATATGCAGCGGTCAACGAGGTCTGCCCGCTGGAGGGCAAGGTTGTCATCGTCAACCGCGGCGCCATTACCTTCTCTGAGAAAGGTAACAACGCGATCCCTTACAGCCCTGTGGCTCTGCTGATTGCCAACATCCAGCCCGGAACCATCAGCATGAACATCGCCGACTATACCGGCTCGTTCCCGATGGCTTCCTTCACCCTGGAAGATGCGATCAACATCCTGTTCAGCAGCGTGGACGGCGGCCAGATCGGCGAGGACCTGATCTATGTCACCGGCTCGGTGGAGATCACCGCGGATCTGCAGACGGCTCAGGTCAGAGACCGTGCGAACGCGGATATCACCTCCTTCAGCAGCTGGGGCCCGAACGGTTCCCTTCAGCTGAAGCCTGAGATTACCGCACCCGGCGGAAACATCTATTCCCTCAACGGTACTCACTTAGACAAGGACTCCGGCGCTGTCGTCGGCGGCACGGACCAGTACGAGCTGATGAGCGGTACTTCTATGGCTGCTCCTCACATCACCGGTCTTGCGGCAGTTCTCGGCGAGTACATCCGTGAGAACAATCTGACGGAGAAGACCGGCAGATCTGCCCGTTATCTGATCAACTCCCTTCTGATGTCCACGGCTACCCCGATGAACGGGTACCCGATCCTTCAGCAGGGCTCCGGTCTTGTGGATGTCTATGCGGCAACCAGAGCGAAATCCTACATCAGCATGGATGAGACCGCGACCGCTTCCTATGCGGACGGCAAGGTCAAGGTTGAGCTGGGCCAGGATGCGGACCGCAACGGCGTCTACAAGTATTCCTTCGAGATCAACAACTTCTCGGATTCGAACCTGAAGTATCAGCTGGATTCGACCCTGTTCACGCAGGCGGTCGAGGACGGCGAGCTGCTTCACGAGATCAGAGAGCTGAACGGCGAGATCATCTACAGCTGGGAGTCCAAGAATATCGACCTTGAGGACCATGATGTCAACAAGGACGGTGTGACCGATCAGGCGGATTCTTCTGCGATCCTTGCTTACCTGGTAGGCAATGAGTCCGAAGAGAATCTGAACCTTGCAGTCGGTGAGATGGACGGCGTTGAGGGCATCTCTTCCCGCGATGCTTATGAGCTGCTTGCCTATCTGAACAACAACACGGCTGACGAAGAGCTGAACCAGCTGATCGTTCCTGCCGGCGAGTCTGTGAAGGTTACTGCAACCATCCAGCTGAGCGCAGGCGAGAAGGCGAAGCTCAACAAGGAGAACAAGGGCGGCGCTTACATCGAGGGCTTCACCATGCTCTACGCGGAGACCATTACCGAAGAGGGTGAGATCCTGGATGCCAGCCATTACATCCCGATCCTCGGCTACTACGGCAGCTGGACCGATGCTTCGATGTTCGATGCAGGCTCTGTTGTCGAGAGAGCTTACGGCTCCGAGAAGACCTCTTACTTCGGTGCCAACACCAACTATCTTGCCATCAAGTACCCCGGTGCGAGACTGTCCGCTTACATGGGCAACCCTTACACCGCTGAAGATGAGTTCCCGGCAGACCGTCTGGCGATGAACAGCAACACTGCCCTGAATTCCTTCAACTACCTGCTTCTGCGTGACGCGGCAACCCTGGTTCCTGTGATCTCGAAGGACGATGGCAGCATCCTGTTCGTCGGCGCCAAGGAAGACGGCGTGGACGGTGCATGGTACTATGTCAACGGATCTACCTGGTACGAGAACACGGCTAAGAGCATCGCCATCGGCGGGAAGGTCAAGGATCTTGGCCTTGAAGAGGGCGAGAAGTTCACCATCGGCCTGTATGCGGTTCCTGAGTATTATGCTCTCGCTATGGATCCTGAGGTGAAGGATTCTGCTCTGACGGCAGAACAGATTCTTGATCTGATGAAGAGCAGCGACAGCAAGCTTCGTCTCGGCGACGGCGCTGTGCTCGGCAACTACACGATCGGTATCGATGACGAAGCACCCGTTATGACGGCTACGGCGGATGATCCGGAAGCTCCGACTCAGATCACCGTAACCGCAAAGGATGATCAGTACATCGCTTACCTGGCACTGATGGATCTGGCCGGAAACACCATCGAGGGAATCGTTCCCGAGCAGACGGAAGCCGGTCAGGAAGTCACCTACACCTTCACGATTCCGGAAGGATGCGACGAGACCGCTCTGGTCATCTATTGCGGCGACTACGCGCGCAATGAGGCTGCTACAGTCTTTCGTCTGAAGGACGGCCCGATCTATAAGAGTACGACGGTCTATATGCTGACCGATACCCTTGAGGCGGGCAAGAACTATATCATCGCCAACACGGACCAGGCCGGCACAGCTTATGCGCTTCAGAGCCAGGGCCAGAACTATTACACCACGGCTGCCGCTACAACCGTCATAACGGATGAGAAGGGAACCTATATCCCTCTTGAGGTTGTCAGCGAAGACTATCTGTGGGCGGCAGAAGACGGTATCCAGTTCTTCAATGTCAACGATGGCGGTGGACTTGGTTACGCTGCGGAGAACTCTCCTTATGTCAGCTGGGCAAATCTGAGTTGGGCGGATAGCTTCACCTATAATGAGGATAAGACACTGACAAGCAGCGGCACAGAAGGAATGTCTTACCAGAGCGGAAGGTTCTATTATGTTGCTTCTGCGACTCCGGTTTATCTCTACACTGAGACGACCCTTCAGGAAGAGTATGATCCTTTCGCAGTTGAGAGCGTCACGCTGGATCCTGCGGTTGCAACGCTGATTCCTTCGATCGGCCTTGACACCCTGGAGATCTCGGCGGGTGTCAGCCCGATCACGGCAGAAGACAAGACTCTGACCTGGACCTCCTCCGATGAGGAGATCGCGACCGTCAGCCCTGAAGGCGTGGTTAAGGCGACCGGTACCAAGTTCGGTACGATCACCATCACCGCTGCTTCCAGCACGGTTGTAGATGATGTTCCGGTTGCCGGCACTGCCACCATCGCGGTTGTGGATTCCCAGCCGATGGATGCGACAGTCCGTGCGCAGGCTGCTTTCGGCAAGGATGATGTTCAGTTTGTTGAGATCGATCTGAGCAACATGAGCACCACCAAGCTCGGCGAGGCCTTCTCCGCATTCTACGGCGGCGGCCAGGCCGGCGAGTATGTCTACGGCAATGACTCTGACAATGATTTCCACAGATTCAAAGTGGATGACGGTTATGCGTACGATTCCGAGTACAGCTTCAGCATCAACCCGATCGTTGCGGCTCTGGATCTCGCTAACTTCACCAACTTTGATGTGCCGAACGGCGAGGAAGATCCGCTCAACACGAATATCCTGCTGGCGAACGTCTCCCCGAGAGGCTATCTGTGCTTCTTCATTGACGATGAGGACGGCAACGTTTCTTACTTCGATCTGAGCGAAATCACAACCATGGTTGGACTTGCAAGCATGGGTGCATCCGATGGCGATGACGGCACCATCATGAACTACGGTGCGCTGGGCCTTGACGGTCATCTGTATATGTTTGAAGTCTCTGCATCGATCGATGATGAAGGAGAGGTTGACTTCGGCCTGGATTACTATGACCTGGGCGAGGTCGGAACCCTGGTGTTCGGCGAGGATGCGACTGCTTACTCCATGACGCTTCATGAGACCGAGGAAGAGTGGGGATTCTTCGTTGCAGATAACACCTCCAAGGCGATCTACTATATCGACCTGGTGGCGTTCCTGAATGACGAACCGCTCGACGCTAAGTTCATCGGTGTTGTCGACGGCGCGACGAACCTGTCCACGCTGCACAACAACGACGAATACACGGATGCCGCAAGAATCGATGCTCTTCTTGAGCATGCACCTGCGGCCAAGAGCGCTGCTTCTCAGACCTTACAGCTTCATCCTGTTGTGAAGGAAGAGGTTGTGACCGAGGAAGTCGTCGAGACGACCGAGGAAGTTGTCGAGGAGACGGAAGAAGCTGTCGAGGAAGAGGCGGAAGCTGAGGCTCCTGCCAACGAGACGGCCGGCGGAACCAATGCACTTCGCGTAGTTGCCAAGAAGGGCGGCGCAGAGATCCAGGCCGGATCTGCCGAACTTCGCACCTATGTTGAGTATGCAGAGGAAGTGGATGCGTACAACGGCCTGCTGAAGATCCATTACGATCCTGAGCAGTTAACGCTGCAGAATATCGAATTCCATCTCTGGAACGTTGATTTCAATGTGGACGAAGAGAACGGCTACTTAACCATCGCTTATGCGGATCTGACTGCAATTCCTGCAGATGAGCCGATCATTACCCTGAGCTTCAGCGCTGCGTGCGAGGCGACTACGGTTGTCGTGACCACGGAAGAGGTGAATGACAATCTGGAAGCTGCGGCTCCTGAGCTGCTGAAGGTTCGCGGTGCAGGTCATGTCTGGGGCACCGAGCCCGAGTGGATCTGGGAAGGCGATGAGGAGACCGGTTACACGGCTGCGAAGGCTGTCTTCACCTGCGAAGCCAACAGCGCTCATACCAAGGAGGTTGAGGCGGAGATTACCACCGAGAAGGGTGACGGCGTTATGATCTACACAGCGACGGCCGAATTCGAAGGTGAGACCTACACCGATACCAAGGAAGCTGCTTTCCTGAGTGTTGATGTTACCCGTCTCTATGGCGGCACCAGATATAAGACCGCGATTGCAAGCGCAGATCTGTACAAGACGGAGCTTAGCATTAACAAGTTTGATGCGATCATCGTCGCTACCGGTATGGAATTTGCGGATGCACTGACCGGCGCTTACCTGGCAGTTGCCAAGAACGCTCCGATCCTGCTTGTGAACAACACGCAGAATACGCCTGTGAGACTTGTCTCTGAGTATATCCAGAACAACATGAACGAAGGCGGTACCGTGTATGTGCTCGGCGGCGAGAAGGCGGTTGATGCAACGGTCTTCGGCAAGCTGGAAACTGCTGCACAGGCGGTCTCCGGTACGGTAGAGAGAATCTCCGGCGGAACCCGTTATACGACCAACACCGCAATCCTGACGGCTGCAGGCATCCAGGAAGGCATGGATCTGATCATTACGACCGGCACTGAATTTGCGAATGCTCTGACGGTGTCCAGCACCGGTAACCCGGTACTCGTAGTGAATCCTGAGAACACGACCCTGCTGAATGCCCAGAAGAAGATCCTTGAGTCTGCACAGGCAAAGGGCTGCACATTCACCATCATCGGTAATGAAGTCAGCCAGGAGCTTGAGGCGGCGATTGGAGAGTACGGTACGGTTACCCGTATCGCCGGTGAGGATCAGCATCTGCAGATTGTTGAGAAGTACTTCGATACTCCTGACACTCTGACGGTTGTCCGCGGCAAGGATTTCGCAGACGGTCTGTCTGTCGGCCTGTTCGCAACTGCGAAGAAGGCTCCGATCGTTCTTGTGGACGATGCTGAGGACGGCGGCGATGCTCAGAAGGCCATCGACATCACCTCGAAGTACACCATTACCAAGGGTTATGTCATCAGTGGTCCGAAGTTCATCTCCGACGAGGCTATTACCAACATCTTCGGCGCAGGTGCCGAGATCACGGTGATCTTCAACGAGTAATTCATCCATGTGAAGGATTCTCAGGGCCTCTGCCCTCCGGGAGGGAAACCTCCCGGGAGGTGGAGGCCTTTCTTATGTTCTGCCGCCCTTCGGGGCGGCTTCTTTTTCTTCATTCCTGGCAAAACCCGGAAGGAATTCGTAGCATTTCCCGGCAAATCAGTGTATAATAAATAAATATTTTCGAAGAGAATTCGTTATGGGAGCGAATCTCACGGGAGGAATCCGAAAGGAGAACCAGTGGAATGAAGAAACGTATTCATCAGTTGCTTGCATGGATGCTTGCTGCGGTGATGATCCTCTCGCTTGTCTCGCCGGCAGCGCCGGTGAAGGCGGAGCCTGCGGAGGGTATCGCGCAGGAGAGCACGGAGCCGGGAGAGGACGGGAGCGTCGCGCTTGAGATGACGGACCTGGACCCGGCTTCCCTCCATGTGCCGAAGCTCGGAGAGATCTCTGAGGAGGAGGAGGAGAAGTTCGAGGAGAGAGAGGCTTCGATCGCCTTGCCTCCGGACCAGACCGTCCGTGTATCGATCTTCCTTAAGAAGGATGCCACGCTGGACGCGGGCTATGAGGCGAAGGGCGTCGGGACGAATTCATCCGCGATCGCTTACCGCGACAGCCTGCGTGCGCAGCAGCGGTCTCTGACCTCGAAGATCGAGAGCAGGCTCGGGCACACGCTCGACGTGCAGTGGAACCTGACCCTGCTGGTGAACGCGATCTCCGCGTACGTGAAGGTCAAGGAGATTTCCCTGATTGAGGGGCTTGACGGGGTCGCCTCGGTGGAGATCGAGCGGCAGTATGAGCCGATGGCCGGCGGGAAGGCGGACGAGCCGAATACGTCGAATACGAGTCAATATATGGTGGGCGCGGCCGCGGCATGGGCGGACGGCTACACCGGCGCCGGCAGCCGGATCGCAATCATCGATACCGGCCTGGATACGACGCACCAGTCCTTCAACGCGGATGCATTTAACCATGCCATCAGCCTGCTTGAGGACGCTCCGACGCTGATGACGAGCGCGGATGTCACGAGAGTGAGCAGCCAGCTGAACGGATCGGGCAAGTATTTCACATCCAAGATCCCTTACGGCTACAACTATGTCGATAAGAACAGCACGAATATCACGCATACGTCGGATACGCAGGGCGAGCACGGCTCGCATGTGGCCGGCATCGCGGCGGCCAACCGCTTCATCAAGAGCGGCAGCAGCTACAATGACGCGGCTTCGACGGTGCACGCCGTGGGTATGGCTCCGGACGCGCAGCTGCTGGTCATGAAGGTGTTCGGCTCCAGCGGCGGCGCCTATGATTCGGACTATATGTCTGCCATCGAGGATGCTGTGGTGCTGGGCTGCGATTCCGCGAACCTGTCTCTGGGCGGCGGATCGCCCGGCTGGACCTACGGCGGCTCTTACCAGCAGGTGTTGAACAGCCTGACTTCGGCCAAGAACCCGAATATGGTCGTGACGATCTCCGCAGGCAACTCCGGAGCACTTGACGATGAGCTCGAGACGAACCTCTACATCGAGGATGTGAGCGAGCACACCGGCGGTTCTCCGGGAACCTACATCAACAGCCTGGGCGTGGCTTCGGCGGACAACATCGGCAATACCGGCGCACCGCTCACATTTAACGGCAGTCAGCAGGTGTTCTATACCGATTCCAATTCGACCGGCGTGATGACCGGTGTGACCGGAAGCTATCAGTATGTCTACATCGACGCGGCCGGTTCTGCCTCGGATTATCAGACGGTCAACAGCGCGGCGTCCTTAAGCGGCAAGATCGTGCTGGTCAACCGCGGCAGCCTGTCCTTCGCGGACAAGGCGAAGAACGCGGCCTCCTACAGCCCGAAGGGCCTGGTCATCGTCAACAACGACAAGGGCACGATCTCGATGTCCGTGGAAGGATTTACCGGATCGTTCCCGGTGGTTTCGATCCGGATGGCGGACGGAGAGCAGATCAAGGCCGGCGGCTCGAGGCATACGGCGGGGTCGGTCACGTATTACACCGGCACGGTTGTGGTGTCGAGCCAGATCAGCACGGGCCTCTGGACCTCCAGAGAGAACGCGGAGATCTCTTCGTTCAGCTCCTGGGGCGTGCCCGGGTCTCTGCTGATGAAGCCCGAGATCACCGCACCCGGCGGCGATATCTATTCGGTCTACGGGACAAATAAGACGTCCTCCGGCTCGACGGTCGGCGGCTCGACAAAGTACGAGCTGATGAGCGGAACGTCCATGGCCGCGCCTCATATGGCGGGCCTCTCCGCGGTGACGGCTCAGTATCTGCGCGAGAAGAATCTGGCGGGCATCAACAGCACCCTGACCGGAAGCTATTCCCAGAGAGCCATCATCCAGAGCCTGCTGATGTCGACCGCGACCCCGATGAAGCCGGATGACTACCTGCCGGTGCTTCAGCAGGGCTCCGGCCTGGCCAACGTGGCGGCCGCGGTCCGCGCTTCTTCTGTGATCATGATGGATGAAGCGGGGCTGACGACGAAGACCGGGCAGGCCGCGGACGGCAAGGTCAAGTTCGAATTCGGCGATGACAAGGACAAGGAAGGCGTCTATCGCTATTCCTTTACGATCTACAATATCAGCGATCATGATCTGGACTATACGCTTAAGACCGATCTCTTCACGCAGAAGAGAAGCGGTGAGTTCATGGATCACGCGACGACCGGGCTCGGCGCGGCCAATGTCTCTTATCAGTGGGAGAACATCGGCGGCGGTCCTGTGGAGAGCCACGACGTGGACAAGGACGGGGATACGGACAATGACGACGCGCAGGCGATTCTGGATTACCTGACCGGCGCGCGAGCGGGAAGTGAACTGAACCTGAGCGCGGGCGAGATGGACGGCGACGGCGTGCTGACGACAAAGGATGCCAGAGAGCTGATCGACTGGCAGCCGGAGGGCGGCAGCTCCTACGGGGCGCAGACGGTGCCTGCCGGCGGCAAGAGGAGTGTGGAGGTGACCGTCCGCCTGACGAATGCCCAGAAGCAGTTCCTCGACGAGACGTACCCGAAGGGGGCTTACATCGAAGGATTTACCTACGTGACCTGTACGACGGTGACGGCGGAAGGCAAGAGCTATGAGCACGAGCATTCGATCCCGATTCTCGGCTTCTACGGTTCGTGGACGACCCCTTCGATGTTCGATAACACGTCCTACGCGGATGTGGCAAACGGAACGAATACAAAGACTCCGTACTCCGGCAAGACGGATACGAACTATATGACGGTCAGCTATAACGGCCGGACCATCAAGCTCACCGGCAATCCTTACACCGGTGAGGAGACCTTCCCGGAGGACCGCCTGGCGATCAACAGCGCCGCGAGAATCGTCCGGGTAGCCTACAATCTGTACCGCGGTGCGGGCACGACCGGATTCGCGGTCTCGAAGCTTGACGAGAACCATCAGGTGACCGATGTGCTGGCTGCAACTGTGAGCTCGACCGAGGTCGACGGCCTGTGGTACTACCAGTCCCAGGGAACCTGGCAGGGGACCTCGACGAAGACGGCAAGTGTCAACAAGACCGTTTCGTCCTACGGACTGCAGGAGGGCGATCTGTTCCGCGCGGGATTCTACGCGATCCCGGAGTATTACGGGCTGCTGCTCGCGGACGACGCGACGGCTTCCTCGGCGGGCGTTCTCACATCTGCCAGATTCCAGACGCTCCTGCGGCAGAACCTGCTGGGCCAGGGCGCGCTGATCGGCTATGATTTCGTCGTGGATAACACGGCTCCTATGGTGACCGGGGCGGCGCTCAATTCGGACGGAACCATCACGGTGGAAGCGTCCGATGAGAGAAACCTGGCGTACGTGGCGGTGATGTCTCTGGACGGAACCGTGAAATACGCCGAGGCGGTGCCCGGCACCAATACGTACAGCTTCTCATTTGACGCATCGGACGCGGTCGCGAACGCGGACGGGTATGTGGCGGTATTTGCCGGCGACTACGCGGGAAATGAGGACGCGAAGGCGGTCAAGGTTAACAACAAGGGCACGGAGGATCCTTACAGCGTGGAGTCTGTGAATCTCTCCGCGGCTTCACTGGATCTGTACAAGGGAGGCGTCGAGGACCTGACGGCGGAGGTCCTGCCGATGACGGCGGAGGACCGCACGGTGACCTGGACTTCGTCCAAAGCCTCTGTGGCGAGTGTGGACGAGGAAGGGCACGTCACGGCTGTGGGCGCGGGCAGTGCGACGATCACGGTCACATCCAACAGCGATCCGTCGAAGAGCGCTTCGTGCCAGGTCAAGGTGACTTCGGTTGACAAGCAGCTCAACGCGGTGCTCTGGGATGAGAACGGCGGAGTTTATTTCTCGAGATTCAACGCGAGCGGCCTGCCTGCATGGACGAAGCTTCACAATGACGCGAAGACACTGGAGCTTCATTCGGCATTCATGAATACTTCTTCGGCCCTGTACGCAGGGACCCTGGATATGTCGAACCAGTCGACGGTGCTCTACCAGGTGAACCGCAGTTCCTACGCGCTGACGGAGTATGGTACGAACTATGTGCTTGCCACGGACATGGCGAGAACGAATTCGTCCAGCTACTATGTCTATACATTTGCCAATTACCTGGTGTACGGCAACGTGGCGCCGGAGTCTTATGACGGTGCGATGTATTCCGGCCTGCCTTATGGCATGCTGGACGTCTCCGGGACGATCGGCGAGGACGTCTATCTCGCCGCGGTCGCCGCGAGAAGCATCGGCTCGACGTCGTATTATTATCTGCTCGATGCGAACGGGACGATCTGGCAGACAT
>JAFPYK010000203.1 GCA_017412265.1 Lachnospiraceae bacterium | reverse complement strand
GTCCCGCCGGTCCGTCCGCCATCACAAGTGTTCCAGCCCCGGCTTCCTCCGCGGCCCGCGAGGTCTCTCCCGCGGCGCCTGCCACACTCGAAGCCGCGTTGCCGATCGCCCCGAGCGTCAGCAGGCCTCCCTCCGGGTAGCCGCCCACATTGAGCTTCGCGAGCGTCTCGTCCGACAGCTTCTCGATCTCCGGAAGGATCGCCGGCGTCCCGTCCTCAGGACTCTCCGCCGCGGCCAGTGCCTCTGCACCGATCACGATCTCCTTCGTCCCTTCCGGCACCTCGGCCTGTCTCGGGTTCTCCGGCACCCAGTCGGTGAAACCGGGCTCCCCGCAGCATTTCTGCACCTGCCGCAGGACCACGTCCTCCGCAAGGCGCACGACGCCGCAGACCCTCGTGTCCGCACTGCTCGTGCCCAGATGCAGGATATATCTCCCCGCCTCCAGCCTGAAGCAGGATTCCTTCTCGTCAAATGAAGCGTGATCCCGCAGGTCGAAGCTCAGGCTCACATCGCAGCTCCCGCCGGGCTTTAGCTCCTTCGTCTTGGCAAATGCCGCGAGCGCCTGGTACGGGGCGTCGATCCTCTCGCCCGGCACCGAGACGTAGAGCTGCACGGTCTCTTTCCCCCAGAAAGAACCGGTATTCTCTGCCTCTGCGCGGACGCAGACCCGGCTGCCCTCGCAGCTCACTTCGAGAGGCTTCACCACGAAGTCCGTATATCCGAGGCCGAAGCCGAAGGGGAATTCCGGCTTCACGCCCGCGGTGTCAAAATACCGGTAGCCCACATAGACGCCCTCGCGGTATTCGGTCTCCTCTTCCTCATCGAACGTCCCGACGCTGCAGTAGTCCGAAGCCTTCGCCCACGTCGTCGCAAGCTTGCCGGAGGGATAAGCCTTGCCGCTGATCAGGTCCGCCAGGACATCCGCGGTCTCCGATCCCAGCTGCGAGAGGAGAAGGACATTCTCCACCTCGGGCACCTGGCTTAAGTCCACCGGCCCGCCGACATTTAACACCAGCAGGAACTTCTGATACTTCGCCTGCAGGGCCTTGATATCGCGGATCTCCGTCTCGCTAAGGAGCAGGTCTCCGGGCACCGCCTTGCGGTCATTTCCCTCGCCGCTGATGCGCGCCAGCACATAGACCGCCACGTCGCCTTCCCCGTCGAGCGACAGCTCATATTCCGGCTCCGGCTCGGTCATGCCCATCGCGTAGATCGGTGCCAGCTGCTTCGCTTTCTTCGCTTCCGCGTGCACACGCGCGATAAACTTCTTATGTGCCTCCGCGCGCACCCGGTCATAAGCGTCCAGCCACGCGCCCGTCGTGATCTCGAATCCCGCCGCCGTCAGGCCTTCCTCGATACTCACCGCGTGCCGCACGTTCACTTCACCGGATCCGGTTCCGCCGATCACGGTGTGCCTCGCCCCGCTGCCGTAGAGCGCCAGCGGCCCCCGCCCTTTCAGCGGGAAGTCCCCGTTCCTTCTCAGGAAGAGCGTGCACTCCGGCGCGATTCTGCGCAGTTTCTTCAGGTGTGCTTTCTCATATGCATTCATGATTACTCCGTCTCTTCCAGCGCCTTGATGTAGCACCGGCGTCTCTTGTGAGGCGTCAGGTGGAACATCTTCCACTGGCTGTGTACCTTCTTGTTAAGCTCCAGCTGCGGGCCGGTCTCCGCGCAGGTAATCCCCATCTTGATGCAGCCTGCCATCAGGTGCTCCATCACGATCCCGTTGACCGCGTGCCCCTGCAGATCCGGCCGCACCGCGATCAGGAACAGGTCCAGCGCGTCATTCTTCTTCAGTGCCTTTAACACCGGGATCCAGCCGGTCGGGAAGAGCCGGCCGCGGTTCTTCTTCATCGCCTCCGCCACCGAAGGCGCCCCCACGCCGAAGGCCACCAGATCATCCTTCTCATCGACCACCAGGCAGCAGAAATCCGGGTTGATCAGAGGCACGAACTTATCCGCGTACTTCTCGATCTGGGCCTCATTTAACTCCACCACGCCGTAGAGCGGCGCATAGCAGGTGTTCACCATCTCAAACACCTTGCGGATATAAGGCTTATACTCGCTTCTCTTCTTCAGGGCCACCTTGCGGAAGCCGGTCTTTCTCTGCACCGCGTCCGAGATCTTCTTCAGCTGCAGATAATTCGGGTCATCCCAGCCACCGATCGGGATCTTGTGCTCGATCCAGTCCACGTCCTTGCCGTAGCCGAGCCTCTCCAGGTGCTCATTGTAATAGGGCGCGTTATAGTACGTGATGAACATGCTCCTCTTATCAAATCCTTCGACCAGCATGCCCTCGCGGTCCATATCGCAGAAGCCGAGCGGCCCGTGCACCTCATTGCAGCCCTTCTCGCGCGCCCACGCTTCCACCGTGTCGAACAGCGCCTTCGACACCTCCGGGTCATCGATGAAATCCACCTGCGAGAAACGCATCCGCTTCTTGCCGAACTTCTTGTTCGCCGCGTGGCTTAAGATCGCGCCGATCCGGCCGACGATCTCACCGTCCCGGTATGCCAGGAACGCCTTCGCCTCGCAGTACTCAAACGCGGGATTCTTCTTCGGATCCCAGTCCGCCAGGTCATCCCCGTAGAACGCCGGCACAAAGTTCGGGTTGTCCTTATACAGCTGATTGGGATAATCCACGAACCTGCGCAGCTGCCTTTTATTCGTTACTTCAACAATCTCTACTCCACCGTGATTCACGTGATTCATTTCCCTTGCCTTTCTGACGTCCGCACCGTGCGTCCGTCCTCCACACATGTATCCAGTATAGCCTTCACCGGTTTCAAAGTCCAGCAAAACCCGCCCTCGCCCGGCGCAAAGAACCGTTGGCATCCTGACGCATTTCGCGTTATAATCAAAGCAGAATAACTGTCTGGGGGTAATGCCATGTTTTCCACGGATTCTGAAGAACATCTGAAATACCTTCGCCTCCTCGCCGAGCAATATCCTTCCGTCGAGGCTCTCTCCACGGAGATCAGCCGCCTGAGCGCCCAGCTCTCCCTCCCGAAGGGTACCGAGCACTTCATGAGCGACATCCACGGCGAGTACGAGGCCTTCGTCCACATCATGAACAACTGCTCCGGCGTCATCCGCGAGAAGGTCCATCTCTGGCTCGGCGACCAGCTCACCGGCGCGGAGGCTGACGCCTTCTGCACACTGATCTACTATCCGGACGCGATCTTAAAGCAGCATCGGCAGAATGAGACCGCCACCCCGGCCTGGTACCGGACCCAGATCGAGCACCTCGTCACGCTCATCAAGCTTCTCTCCTCCAAATACAGCCGGGAGAAGGTCCGCAGCCTGATGCCGGAAGGCTGGCGCTTCCTCATCGACGAGCTCATGCATTTCCAGAACGATGAACCCTCCGACCCCACCGAGCAGGAGCTGAACCTCCGCCGCTACCACGACGCGATCATCGATTCCATCATCGACAACGGCAGCGCTCCGAGCTTCATCAAGGCCCTGGCCGCCCTTGTCAAGGATCTGGCCGTCGCCCGCCTTCACGTCGTCGGCGACATCTTTGACCGCGGCCACCGCGCCGACAGTATCCTGGACATCCTGATGGCTCACCACTCCGTCGACATCGAATGGGGCAACCACGACATCCTCTGGATGGGCGCGGCCTCCGGCAGCGAGGTCTGCATCGCAGCGGTCCTCCGCAACTGCCTCTCCTACGGCAACTTAAGCATCTTAGAGCGCGGCTACGCCATCCCCCTGCGCCCTCTGGCCCTCATGGCCGAGCGCTGCTACCCGGAGCTTCCCTCCGAGAAAGGCATGGCCTGGGCTGCCACCGTCATG
>JAFPYK010000202.1 GCA_017412265.1 Lachnospiraceae bacterium | reverse complement strand
GCGCAGGATACGTGCAGGAGTGGAACATCAACGGAGAAGATGTGACGCTGGGAGTCGCGGAGGGGAAATCATCTATTAATGAGGATAATTGACCCGATTGGATGACTAGACAGAGTCCCAATGGATGAGAAAGTCATCTATTAATGAGGATAATTGGCATGCTTGGATGAATAGACACATTCCTGGAGCATGAGGAGTCATCTATGAAGAGCGTCATGTCTTTTTCATCTCGCCTGGAAACGGCTCGAGAAAAAGCACATGACTTATTGGAAGTCTTGCCAGTCAGGGATTCGCGGAGGGGAGTGTGCTGGAAGTGAATAGAGTTGGCTGAGTGCGTGGCGTTTTGGACCTGCTATGCTTTTTTCATTTTTTAGAATTTATTTGAAATCTTGTATTGACATATAATATTATACGATGTATAGTATTATACAGAACAAAAGATCAGCGTTCTGGAAAGAGAGGTTGGATCTATGGTTTTTAACACGGGTTCGGCTCTGCTGGACGCGGTGGTGCTCTCGGTGGTTTCCAGGGAGCCGGGCGGGACGTATGGCTACCGGATCACGCAGGATGTGCGGACGGTGCTGGATGTGTCGGAGTCGACGCTTTATCCGGTGCTGCGGCGGCTTCAGAAGGATGAATGCCTGGATACGTATGATGTGGAGACCGGCGGAAGGAACCGGAGGTATTACCGGATTACGCCGCGGGGGAGAGTGCAGCTGTCGCTGTATCAGAAGAGCTGGAGGGAATATTCGGAGAGGATTTCCGCACTTCTTTTGTGGGAGGATGCAAGGTGAAGAAAGAGGAATTCTTATATGAGCTGGAGGGCCTGCTCGGGGATCTGCCGGAGGCGGAGCGGAGAGAGGCCATGGAGTTTTACCGGGATTATCTGGACGACATCGGGGATGATGTGGACGCGCTGGAGGCGGTCGGAAGTCCGGAGAAAGTGGCCCAGCGGGTGAAGGCGGGGCTTGCCGGGAACCCGGAGGAGGAGATCGAGTATACGGACCGGGGATACCGGGACCAGTTTGATGAGCAGGAGACGGCTTATCCGACGCCTCGCGGGCGCAGGCGCGACGAGGGGGAGAAGAGGGATGCTTCTGCGAAGGAGCAGTCCGGGGAGAGCCGGGAGAAGGATCCGAAGACGGAGCGGAATAATAAGATCGGGATCGTGATCCTGATCGTTGCGGTTCTGATGATGACGAATCATACGCTGCGGCGGCTGGGGCTTCTGGCGCTGGGAATCGGCTGTGTGGTTCATGCGCTGGGGACGCAGAGGATCCGGAGCAATGAGGGGCTGCGCAAGGCGGCCAAGGTTGCGCTGATCGCGATGTGTGCCGTGATCGCGGTGTCTGCTTCGCTGGGGATCACGAAGGCGGTGCTTCGGGGGCTCGGCGGGAAGGTTCCGGGTTCGACGCAGACCGGGGCGCTGCCCGGGGAGCTGAAGAGGATCGAGATCGTCGGTGACGCCGGGGAGATCGAGCTTCGGAGCGGGGACGTCGACCAGGTGCAGATTGAGGAATCTTCTGAGGCGGTGTGCACGCTGAAGAACGGAGAGCTGAGCATCAAGTCGTCGGACAGCAGGAACTGGTTCCTGCCGGCGGTGTCGAGGGTGAAGGTCGTGGTGCCGGAGGGCACGAAGCTTGAGAAGCTGTATGTGGAGCTGAATGCCGGTGAGGTGAAGCTTCAGGACCTGGCGGCGGAGACGGTGTATGTGGAGGTCAATGCGGGCAATTGCGATATCCGGAGGCTTTCCTGCGGGAAGAAGGCGGATGTGGAATTGAACGCGGGCAACGCGGACATTTCTCTGCTGGGAGCGTATGAAGACTATAATTATCAGGTTGACGTAAATCTCGGAAATGTTATAATAGACGAGAACTCGTTTACCGGCCTGAGTAGTGAGAAAACCATCGAGAATGGAGCTGCCTGCACGGTTTCTGTGGAAGTCAATGCGGGCAATCTGGATATCAGTTTTGAGAAATAAGATGTGACAGGAGGATGGATCATGAACAACGGAAAGAGACTGACGAGATCGAAGAAGAACAAGGTGGTGGCAGGTGTCTGCGGAGGACTTGCGGAGTATTTGAATGTGGATCCGACGATTATCCGCCTTGCCGCGGCGCTCTTCTGTGTGATGGGCGGAAGCGGGATTTTGCTTTATGTGATCGCTGCGATCATCATGCCGGAGGATTCCGGGGATGATTACTACTACGAGAGCTGAGAGGAATTCGTATGAGGATGCAGGGAGAAACCGCGTTTTGCGGTTTCTCTTTTGGTATTTATAAACGGTCGGGTGCGGCCGGGTGAGTCAGGGAGAGTCTGTATGAAGAAATTGATGGAGCTGCTGCGCGAAGAGATGGTGAAGGCATTTGCGGGTGCCGGATATGATGAGAAGTATGCGCAGGTGAATGTGAGCAACCGGCCGGACCTGTGCCAGTATCAGTGCAACGGAGCGCTGGCGGCGGCGAAGGCTTATCATAAGGCGCCGATGGTGATCGCGGAGGAAGTGGTGCCGGCGCTGCTGGAGGGGCCTTATTTCGAGAAGGCGGAGGCTGTACGGCCGGGATTTATCAATCTGACGCTGCGCAATGAGTTTCTGGCGGATTATGTGAATGAGATGGCGGAGACGGAGAAGTTCGGGGCGGTCCAGACGGAGGAGCCGCGGACGATTATGATCGATTACGGCGGGCCGAATGTGGCGAAGCCTCTGCATGTGGGGCATCTGCGCTCGGCGGTGATCGGTGAGTCGGTGAAGCGGATCTGCCGGTTTGTGGGGCACAAGGTGATCGGTGACGTGCATCTGGGCGACTGGGGCCTGCAGATGGGCCTGATCATCACGGAGCTTCGGAAGCGTCAGCCGGACCTGCCGTATTTTGACCCGGAGTTTGCGGGGGAGTATCCGGAGGAGGCTCCGTTTACGATCGGCGAGCTGGAGGAGATCTATCCGTATGCGAATGCATTTTCTAAGGAGCATCCGGAGTATCTGGCGGAGGCGCACCAGGCGACGTATGAGCTGCAGAACGGCAACCGGGGCTATCTGGCGCTGTGGCAGCATATCATCAACGTGTCGGTGACGGATCTGAAGAGGAATTACCGGAACCTGAATGTGGAGTTTGATCTCTGGAAGAAGGAGAGCGACGCGCAGAAGTATATCCCGGACCTGGTGAAGTACCTGAAGGATGAGGGGTATGCGTATATCAGCGAGGGTGCGCTGGTGGTGGACGTCAAGGAGGAGACGGATACGAAGGAGATTCCGCCTTGTATGATCCTGAAGTCGGACGGGGCCACGCTGTACAAAACGACTGATCTTGCTACAATTGTAGAACGGGAGAAACTCTTTGATCCTGACACTTATATCTATGTTGTTGACAAGCGGCAGGGACTTTATTTCGAGCAGATTTTCCGCTGCTCGAAGAAGTGTAAGCTGGTGCCGGAGGAGACGGAGATGATCTTCCTCGGGTTCGGCACGATGAACGGCAAGGACGGCAAGCCTTTCAAGACGCGTGACGGCGGCGTGATGCGGCTGGAGAACCTGATCGCGGAGATCAAGGGCGCGGTCTATGACAAGATCATGGAGAACCGACAGATGGATGAGTCTGAGGCGGACGAGGTGGCCCGCAAGGTGGGCGTCGCCGCGCTGAAGTACGGGGACCTGAGCAACCAGGCGTCGAAGGATTATATCTTCGATACGGAGCGGTTTACTTCGTTTGACGGCAACACCGGGCCTTACATCCTGTACACGATCGTGCGGATCAAGTCGATCCTGCAGAAATACCGCGAGATGGGCGGCGACGAGAGCGCGAAGGTGCACGCGGAGGTCAATCCGAGTGAGCTGGCGCTGCTGCTGCAGCTGGGGCGTTTCAGCGAGATGGTCCAGACGGCTTATGAGGAGAAGGCGCCGCACAAGGTCTGCCAGTATGTGTATGAGCTGGCAAATGCATTTAACGGCTTCTATCATGAGACGCGTATCTTGAATGAGGAGGATACGCAGAAGCGGGCCGGCTATATCGCGCTGCTCAAGGTGGTGCTGGGCGTCCTTGAGACGTGCTGCGACCTGCTGGGAATCGAGACGCCGGACCGGATGTAACCGGAGAGCATCGTTTACGGAAGTATGGGGGATTTCAGATGCTGAAGGCAGTTTTATTTGATCTGGACGGAACTTTGCTTCCGATGGAGAGTTTTGACCGGTATATCCGGGCGTATTTTACGAGGATGCAGGAGGTCCTGGCGGAGTCGGGGTATGCGCCGGATATGCTCTACCGGGCGATGATTGAGTCCAGCAGGGCGATGATCAATAATGACGGATCCCGGACCAATGAGGAGGTCTACTGGGAAGGGATGGCCCGTGTGTTCGGCGAGCAGGTGCGGGAGGACGAGGAGCTGTTCCTGGACTTCTATCGGAAGCACTACGAGGTCGCCAGGAGAGAGTGCGGGTATGACCCGGAGGCTGCGAGGGTCGTGGAGTACGCGAAAAGCCTCGGGCTTCGTGTGATTCTTGCGACGAATCCTCTGTTCCCGAGCGTGGCCACGTATGAGCGGATGCGTTGGGCGGGATTTGCGCCAGAGGATTTTGAGCTCGTGACGACATATGAGAACAGCGGGGCCGGGAAGCCGAATCCGTATTATTACCGGGAGCTTCTGGAGAAACTTTCGCTTGCGCCGGAGGAATGCCTGATGGTGGGCAATGACACGATCGAGGACCTCGCGGCGGAGGAAGAGGGGATTCCGGTCTTTTTCCTGACGTACTGGCTGATCAACAAGCCGGGGCTGGATCTGTCCGACCGGCCGCACGGGGGATATGCGGAGCTTCGGGCCGAGCTGGACCGAAGGCTCACTGCGCAGGACTGTGAAAATGTGTGAGGAGGGGCTCCGAGGCTGATGCTTCGGAGCTTTTTTCGTGCGGAAATGCGCTTGTCAAAGGCTGCGGCGGATGATAAGATAGAGACAGAAAGGCGAACAGATGTTCGGAGAAGCGGGGCTTTTGATGTCTGCGGAGAGGAGGCGAGAAGGATGAGCGAGGAGAATGTGAAGACGCAGGAGCGGATCTATGCATGCATCGATCTGAAGTCCTTCTATGCCTCGGTGGAGTGCCATGAGCGCGGGCTGAATCCTCTGACAACGAACCTGGTCGTCGCGGACCCGACGCGCACCGAGAAGACGATCTGCCTGGCGGTGTCACCGTCGCTTAAGGCGTACGGGATCTCCGGGCGGGCGAGGCTTTTTGAAGTGGTGGAGACGGTACGGAAGATCAACGAGGGCAGGAGAAGGGCCCTGGGCGGGGAGTTCGCGGGGAAGTCGTATGTGGACCCGGAGGTGCGGGAGCACCCGGACCTGGAGCTTGACTATATCGTGGCCCCGCCGCGCATGTCGCACTATGTAGAGTGTTCGACGCAGATCTACCAGACGTATCTTCAGTACATCGCGCCGGAGGATATCCTGGTCTATTCGATCGACGAGGTCTTCCTGGACCTGACCGCGTACCTTCGCACGTACCGGATGAGCGCGCATGAGCTGGTCATGAAGCTGATCCGCGAGGTGCTCTCGAAGACGGGGATCACGGCGACGGCCGGGATCGGGACGAATATGTATCTGGCGAAGATCGCGATGGACGTGTGGGCGAAGAAGAAGCCGGCGGACGCGGACGGGGTGCGGATCGCGGAGCTTGACGAGCGCAGCTACCGGGAGAATCTGTGGGACCACCGGCCGCTGACGGACTTCTGGCGGATCGGACGGGGCACGGAGCGCAAGCTTGTGGCCAACGGGATGTATACGCTGGGGGATGTGTGCCGGTGCTCGCTGGTCAATGAGGACCTGCTCTATCATCTCTTCGGCGTGAACGCGGAGCTGCTCATCGACCACGCCTGGGGGTTTGAGCCCTGCACGATGGCGGAGGCGAAGAAGTATAAGCCGAAGGAGAATTCGGTGAGCTCCGGGCAGGTGCTGATGGAGCCCTATCCATTTGCCAAGGGGCGGCTGATCGTGCGGGAGATGACGGACCTGATGGTCCTGGATCTGGTGAAGAAGGGGCTGGTGACGGACCAGATCGTGCTGACGGTCAATTATGACACGTCGAATCTGACGATCCCGGAGATCCGGGATTCGTACAAGGGGCCTGTGACCACGGACTGGTACGGCAAGCCGGTGCCCAAGCACGCACACGGGACGGCCAACCTGGGCGGGCACACCTCTTCGACGAGGCAGATTATGGACGCCGTGACGGAGCTCTATGAGAGGATCGTAGACCCGCTGCTGCTGGTGAGGCGGTTCAACGTGACCGCGAATCACCTGATCCCGGAGGAGGAAGCGAGGAAGAAGGAGGAGAGCGGGCAGATGGACCTGTTCGCGGACTTCGCGCTGGATCCGGCGAAGGAGAAGGAGAAGGCGGAGAGGGAGCGCGAGAAGCGCCGGCAGAAGGCGGTTCTGGAGATTCAGGAGCGTTTCGGGAAAAATGCGATCTTAAAGGGCATGAACTTCGAGGAGGGAGCTACGACGCGGGAGAGGAATGCGCAGATCGGAGGACATAAGGCATGAGCAAGGGCAAGTATGAGGATATGCTGGATCTGCCGCATCCGGTCTCGAAGAAGCATCCGCGGATGACGATGCAGGAGCGGGCGGCGCAGTTCGCGCCGTTTGCGGCTCTGACGGGCCACGGGGCGGCCATCGAGCGGACGGCCAGGGCGCAGGAGGAATCGATGGAGGAGGCCGCGCTCTACGGCTTCGGGGAAGAGGAGTTTCTGGATGACTGAGGATGTTTGGCGGTCGACAGGCCTTGATTTTGTGATATACTGAAGGCAGTAATGCAGAAAGTCGAGGATCGGACGGGATGAGGATCTTTGTTGGAGTTGCGGATGCGCAGATGATCGAGCTGTTCCGGCGGCGGAATTATGATGAAGTGAATTTCTGGACACCCAGCACGGCGGGTTTTAAGGCGCTTAAGCCGGGGGACCTGTTCTTGTTTAAGATGCACGCGCCGGACGAGAGAATCGTCGGGGGCGGGTATTTTGCGCGCTCTGCGGTGCTGCCGATGGATCTGGCCTGGCATGTGTTCGGGCAGAAGAACGGGATGCGAAGCTACGAGGCATTTGCGGAGAAGATCCGGCGTTACCGGACGAAGAACCGGATCAGCGCGGAGAATCCTCAGATTGGCTGCATCGTGCTGACTCAGCCGTTTTTCTTCCCTGAGGATGACCTGCTGGAGGCGCCCGCGGACTGGAACCGCTACATCGTGCGGGGCAAGACGTATGACACGCAGGAGGAGAGCGGGAGACGCCTGTATGAGGAGGTGCACCGGAGGCTCGTGGATATGGCCGGGCGAGAGGCGCATGTGCCGGAGGAGGATGAGGAGCCGACGCTCGGACAGGGTGCGTTCCGTGTCAGTGTGATCGAGGCCTACGGGAAGCAGTGCGCGATCAGCGGAGAGCGCACGATTCCGGTGCTTGACACGGCGCATATCCGGCCGCTCGCGGAGGGCGGACCGAACCAGGTCAACAACGGGATCCTGCTGCGGGCGGACCTGAAGGTGCTCTTCGTCAACGGGTATCTCACGGTGGATAAGGATTACGTCGTTCGGATCAGCCGCAGGCTTTTCTCGGATTACGGCGGCGGGGAGGCGTACCGTGCGTATGACGGGCAGTCTCTTGTGCGGCTGCCGGAAAATATCGTGGAGCTGCCGGCCAGGGAATTCCTGGAGTGGCACGGGAAGCATGTATTTCTTGGGTGAGAGAGGGATTGTGTATGAAGGAGAGAATCCGGCAGGCGGTCGCCGCGTTTGCGGCGGATGCCAGCCATGAGCACCTGTACGGGGTGCTGGAGTGCCTGAAGGAGGCCGTTGAAGCGGAGGAGATCCTGCACATGGCAGTGGATCCCGCGACGGCTCTGCCGCTGGAGGAGGAGCGCCCGGACGGAACGCTCGCGCGGCTGGTCTATACGGACGCCGCGGAGGCGCGAGAGGCCGGAAGAGAGGTTGCGGAGGTTCGTGCCGGAGAATATTTCCGCGAGGCGGCAGCGGCTTCGGATCTGCGGTTTTCGGGTGTCGTGATCGATCCGGAGGGGACGAGGATGTTCCTTCCGCAGGCGATGATCCGGCTGCTTCTCCTGGAGGAGAGGCCGCAGGAGAATGAAGTGTATTTTGAGATCGGAGATATCACGGAACTGGAGTGCGACTGTATCGTGAATGCGGCGAATTCGGCTCTGCTGCGGGGCGGCGGCGTCTGCGGCGCGATCTTCCGGGCCGCGGGGCCGGAGCTTGACGAGGCCTGCGCTGCGATCGGGGGC
>JAFPYK010000201.1 GCA_017412265.1 Lachnospiraceae bacterium | reverse complement strand
TTCGCACGGCGCAATGCTCGCGGGATATGACGATATGATCGGTGAAGTGATGTACTCGAAGGTGTCCGGGGACCGCATCGTGAATGTGATCCAGGGAGAGTATGCGACGGTATATATCTCGCCGATCGGGTCATTTGATCACGTGGAAGTGTTCTGGAGGGATCTCAACAAGGTCTGGTACAGCGGTCAGATCAGCGGCCAGAAGGAGATCCTGGAATTCCCGACCGTGGATTTCGCGATGAACTATGAGGTCGAGGAGTTCTTAAGGATCTGCGCAGGCGAGAAGTCCGTGGACGAATACCGGGAAGCGTCGTTTGCAACGATGAAGATGATGGACGCGATCCGCAGACAGGGCGGGTACTCGTTCCCGGCGGATGACTGGGAGTAAATGCAGACCGGAGCGGGGGCAGCGGCTCTTAAGGGGTATGAAAAGGGATGGCGAGAGCTGGAACAAAAGAAATCTTTGAGGAGATGCCGGTCGCGAAGGCCCTGCGGGTCATGGCGGTCCCGACGATCTTCAGCCAGATCATTATTCTGATCTACAATCTGGCGGATACCTTCTTCATCGGGAAGACGGACAATCCGTATATGGTGGCCGGAGTGTCGCTGATGCTTCCGGTCTTTAACCTGTGCCTGGCATTTGCCGGGCTTGCCGGTATCGGAGGCGGGGCGCTGATCTCGCGGCTTCTGGGTGTGCACCGGGAGGAGGAGGCGAAGAAGGTCTCGGCTTTCTGCTTCTGGCTGTCGGCCGGGATCGCGGCGTGCTTCTCTGTGGCGATGCTTTTCTTCGCGGAGCCGTTCCTGCGTGCGTTGGGAGCGAGTGACCAGACCTTTCCCTATGCGTATCAGTATTCTTTCTGCGTGGTTGTGCTGGGCGCGGTGCCGACGGTGCTCTCCAACGTGATGAGCAACCTGCTGCGAAGCGAGGGAATCTCGAGAGAGGCCGGCTTCGGGATCGCGATGGGCGGCTGCATGAATATCGTTCTGGATCCGATCTTTATGTTCGTGATCATGCCGAAGGGCAAGGAGATCCTGGGGGTGGGCATCGCGACCTGCCTCTCGAATCTGCTGGTGTGCCTGTTCTTCTTCTATGTAATCGCGAAGCGCCAGGGGAGCAAGGGCGTCGTCCGCCTCGGGCTTCGGAGGGGGCTTCCGGAGCGGGAGAGCTTAAAGTCCATCTTCTATGTGGGACTTCCTTCCGCGGTGGGCTCGCTCCTGTTTGACCTGGATTATATCGTGATCGACAAATTGATGTCCGGCTACCACGATATTGCGCTCGCGGCGATCGGTATCGTGCTGAAGGCGGAGCGGCTGCCGCTCAACGTCGGCATCGGCATCTGCCAGGGCATGACGCCGATTGTGGCTTACAATTATTCTTCGAAGAATTACAGGCGGATGAAGGAGACGATCCGGACGGCGAGGCTGGCAGGTATCATCACAGGGATCATTAGCATCATCCTGTATGAGATCTTCGCGGCGCAGATCCTGGAGATCTTCATCCGGGAGCCACAGACGGTGGAGCTGGGGACTGCATTTCTCAGGGCAAGGTGCCTGGCAACGCCGCTCATGTTCCTGAGCTTCTTCACCCTGCACACGTTCCAGGGCTTCGGCGAGGGAGGAAAGGCGATGTTCCTCGCGGTGATGCGGTGGCTGGCGTTTAACATCCCGATGCTTTTCCTGCTGAATTATCTCTTCGGCATGTATGGCATCGTGTGGGCGCAGGTGACCGCGGATATTCTCACGGTGAGCCTGTCGTTCTACGTGTTCCTGACATATCAGAAAAAGAAGTTCCCAGACGAGTGAGAGACGTGCCCGGGGAGAGCAGGAGGCGTCTCACGAAAATGTTTCGGGACACGCCTTTCGGCTCGGGTGGCTCGGTAGAGGGAGTAAAGTGGGGCGTATCACGAAAATGTTTCGGGACACGCCTTTCGGCTCGGGT
>JAFPYK010000200.1 GCA_017412265.1 Lachnospiraceae bacterium | reverse complement strand
CCGCACATGGATTTCCTGACGGAGGATGAGAAGGAGCGGGCGAAGAAGTATATCATGAGCTTGCCGGAGGAGGATACGGTGCTCCATCTGGATCTGCATACCGGCAATATGATGGTGGACGCCGACGGGACGGTCCGGATCATCGACTGGACGGAGGCAAGCCGCGGCAACCGGGCGGTGGAGATCGCGCTCATGCGTTTCTTCTTCACCGAGGCAGAGCTCTTTGCGGAGGCTACCCCTCTGCAGAACTGGATCTATGCAAGACTCCGCACGGTCGTCGGAAAGCCGTTCTTCAAGGAGTACCGGCGGCTGATGCCTTATTCGGATGAGGACGTCGAGAAATACAGCCTGATCGCCTACATTTACCGGAGAGAGTGGGACCTGGTGACCGAGCGGACCAAGCTGAGCAATCATATCAAAAGGTGTATTGAGGAAAGATGCAGATAAAGAAACTCAGAAAGAAATTGCTGGCCGTTGACCCGGGGATCACCGCCAGGGAGGCGGACGGCTGCCTCGTCCTGGAGGGGGAAACCGATGAGTGGAGCAAGGTCGTCAAGGCCGGCCGGCTCGCGGTGGACAAGAAGCGCTACCTGGGCGTGGTCAACGACATCCGTCTGAAGGGCTACGTCGAGAAGGAGCGCCGGCCCGCGGTGACCGACGATTCTCTGGAGGGAGAGCAGGTGGACGTCCTGATCATCGGTGCCGGGATCAGCGGGGCGGCAGCGGCCAGGGAGTGCAGCCGGTACCGGCTGAAGACGCTGGTCATCGAGAAGGGCGGAGACGTCGCGGTGGGCCAGTCCTCGCGAAACGGCGGGGTCGTGCACACCGGCATCAGCTTCGGGAAGAAGAGCCTGAAGCTCAAGTACTGCCTGCGCGGCAATGAGATGTATACCAGGCTCTCTGAGGAGCTGGACGTGCCTCTGGAGCGGCCGGGGCAGATCATGTTCATCCGCCACAGATTCGAGGTGCCCATCACGCGGGTGGTGAAATGGACCGGCGACCGCAAGGGAATCCCGGGGATCCGCTACCTGAACCGCGAGAAGCTCGCGAAGATCGATCCGGCGGTGCCCGCATGGGCCATCGGCGGCCTCCACATGGCTTCTGGGGGCATCACCTGCCCGTACAAGATGACGATCGCCCTGGCGGAAAATGCGGCGGAAAACGGCGTGAGATTCTGCTTCGAGACGATGGCTCTCGGAATGAAGGTCGAGGACGGGCGGATCCTCTCGGTGCAGACGAACCGGGGGACGGTCTTCCCGAAGGTTGTGATCAACGCGGCCGGCACCTATGCGGACCGGATCGCGCGCATGGCGGAGGACCAGACATTTACCATACATCCCAGGAAGGGTTCGTACCTGGTTGTGGACAAGAAGAAGGGACATCTCTCCACTTCTTCGATGGGCAAGGCGCCTTATACCATCTCGCCATACCAGGACGCGGCGGTAAAAGGGTCTCTCAAAAAAGCGGTGGGGATGCTCCTCGAGAACATTCATTCGCATTCGAAGGGAATCGCGGTGATCCACACCATCGACAATAACATCCTGCTGGGCCCGGAAGCGATTGAGACGCCGGACCGGGAGAGCACGGAGACCGACCGCCAGACCGCGGATACGCTGATGCAGATTCAGCACGAGGTCGTGCCGGAGATCAGCCGTTCCGACATCATCACGTATTTCTCAGGCGTGCGAAGCGCGAGCTACGAGGAGGATTTTGTGGTGCGGCAGGGAATCCGGACCAGGAACATCTTTGAGATGGCTGCGATCCAGTCACCCGGCGTGACGGCCGCGCCTGCGATCGCGGTGGATATCGTGCGGTGGGCCGTCGATTACCTGAGAGAACAGGGGCTGGCAGTCGAGGAAAATGAGGATTTTCGGCCGAAGCACCGCTTCCCGCCGATCGTCCGGGAGATGCCGGATGAGGAGAGAGATGCGCTCATCCGCAGGGATCCGGACTACGGGGAGATCGTCTGCCGGTGCGAGGAGGTCTCGCGCGGAGAGATCCGGGACGCGCTGCGCTCGAGCCTGCCGGTGTATACGCTGGATGCGGTGAAGCGGCGGGTGCGGCCCGGCATGGGCAGGTGCCAGGGAGGCTTCTGTACGCCGGAGGTGCTGAGACTCATCGCGGAAGCTTCCGGGATGAAACCGGAAGAGATCGCCAAGAGCAGCACGGGAAGCGAGATACTCAAGGGTCCGATCCGGCCGAGAGAAGGAGAAGGTTAACGCCTTCTCCTTTTTTATCGGAATCTTTCACAGGAGGCGTGAAAATGTGTGTGTGAATTCGCGCAAAATAAGATGAAAATCTGCTTGACAAACAAAAAGAAAGTTGGTATCCTAGATAAGCATCGTCTGGAGAGGTGTCCGAGTGGTTTAAGGAGCTAGTCTTGAAAACTAGTGACTCCGTAAGGGGCCGTGGGTT
>JAFPYK010000199.1 GCA_017412265.1 Lachnospiraceae bacterium | reverse complement strand
GTGCGCACCTCGCATTACCCGCAGTCGCAGCATTTTATCAACCGGTGTGACGAGATCGGCCTGCTGGTGTTCACGGAGATTCCGGGCTGGCAGCACATCGGCGACGAGGCCTGGCAGGACCAGGCGGTGGAAAATGTGCGCGAGATGGTCCTGCAGTACCGGAACCACCCTTCGATCATCCTCTGGGGCGTTCGCATCAATGAATCGGTGGACTGTGACCCGCTGTACCGGAGGACGAATGAACTGGCCCGCGAGCTGGATCCGACCAGACAGACGGGAGGCGTCCGCTGCTATACCAAGGGAAGCTTCCTCGAGGATGTCTACACGTACAATGATTTCTCCCATGACGGCGAGAAGCCCGGCTGCCAGAAGAAGAGCCAGGTGACGCCGGATATGAAGAGGGCCTATATGGTGACCGAGTACGCCGGGCACATGTATCCGACGAAGACATTTGACGCGGAGGAGCACCGGCTGGAGCATCTGCTCCGGCACGTGAGGGTGCTTGACGCGGTAGCGGCCGAGGAGGACATCGCCGGCAGCTTCGGCTGGTGCATGTTCGATTACAACACCCACCGGGATTTCGGCAGCGGGGACCGGGTCTGCTATCACGGCGTGATGGATATGTTCCGCAACCCGAAGCTTGCCGCGAGCATCTACGCGGCGCAGCAGGATAAGAATCCGGTGCTGGAGCTGACTTCTTCGATGGATATCGGCGAGCATCCGGCCAGCAACCGCGGCCCGGTCTATATCGTGACGAACGCGGATTTCGTGCGGATGTACAAGAACGGGCGGCTGCTCAAGACCTACACGCAGGAGGATTCGGAGTTTACGCACCTGGCGAACGGGCCGATCGAGGTCAATGACTACATCGGCGACGCGATCGCCGAGGGTGAGATCTTCAAGCCCGGCCAGGAGAAGGCGGTGAAGAACCTGCTCAACGCCACGGCGCGCTACGGGATGAACCATCTGCCGAAGAGCGTCTACCTGGACGCCGCGAAGGCGATTGCGGTGTACGGCATGCGCTGGACGGACGCGGTGGCCCTGTATAACAAATACATCGGTGACTGGGGCGGCGAGGCGACGAGCTTCACGGTCGAGGCGGTGACCAACGGGCAGGTAGTCGCGAAGGTGACGAAGGAGCCGGTGACGGAAGTGCGGCTGCGCACGCGGACCTATCACGCGGACCTCCATGAGGAGGGGACGTATGACATGGCCGCGGTGCGGATCCAGGCGGTGGACCAGAACGGCAATGTGCTGCCTTTTGCAAATGATGTCGTGAAGCTGCGCACGGAAGGCCCGGTGGAACTGGTCGGACCGGATGTGGTCTCGCTGCAGGGCGGTATGACCGGAACGTATGTGAAGACGACCGGGGAGAAAGGAAGTGCGAAACTCCTCCTGGAGAGCCTGTTGTGCGGAACGGCTGAGGTCACATTTGAAGTGAGATAACAGGGCAGAGAGCCCTTTGATCAGAATAACTCGGGCGAAAGCATGAGCTTTCACCCGGAAGGTGAGGTAATTATGAGTGAGTTTATCGATCGGTCCAAGGTGATCTTCGGCAACGTGATGTCGGAGAAGGACTACAAGAGTGCGGTGAAATCCAAGGCGAAGTTCGCGAGACGTTTTCCGGGCAGCCAGGATCCGGTGGACGATGTGACCATCCGCGAGAACGCGGTGATCGGCGGCCCTCTTGGCGTGAAGGAGATCCGTGTCGGTGACGGCACGGGTGCGGATGCCCCGGACTGGGATCTGGAGAAGGGAGTGATCGTCGGCAACATCCGCATGGGCTTCGGGCATTACCGGATCTCGATGGCGATCGCGTCCGCGGCGCATGCGCTGGGGTATACTCCGTACTGGATGGATTTGAACGGATTCCCGAATACGGCCTGCACGAAGATTATCGGATCGCAGAACGACCTGTATTCGCTGGGCTCGAGACTGTCCGGCAAGAGCAGGCTTTTCAACAAGTTTGTGTGGGAGCCGATGAACTATGAGGGTTTCCGCCAGCTCT
>JAFPYK010000198.1 GCA_017412265.1 Lachnospiraceae bacterium | reverse complement strand
CGCGAGCTCCTCCGCCTCTTTCAGCAAATGCTCCATCGGCACGCTGCGGAAATCACCCCGGATCTTCGGAATGATGCAGTACGTGCAGTGCTTGTCGCATCCGTCCGCGATCTTCAGGTACGAAGTATAGCCGCCGGTCGTATTGACCCTGCGCACCTCCGGCACCGGAAGCTGCTTCAGATCCGCGATCGCTTCCGCGCGGCTGCCCTCCAGGGCCTGGCGGATCACAGGCACGATCCGGTCAAATGCGGTTGTGCCCACCAGGGCGTCCACCTCCGGGATCTCTTCCCTCATCTCCTTCGCGTACCGCTGTGCGAGGCAGCCGCAGGCCACCAGGACCTTCAGATGCCCTTCGGTCTTGAGCTGTCCGAGCTCCAGAAGGGTCTGGATGCTCTCCTCCTTCGCGTCGTGGATGAAGCAGCAGGTATTGACCACGGCCACGTCGGCCTCGGTCTCATCATCGGTCAGGACAAATCCCGCGTCCCTGCACAGCCCCAGCATGATCTCCGAGTCAACCAGGTTCTTATCGCACCCCAGAGATACAAAGCAGATCTTCTCATTCATGGCATCTCCTCGCCGCACTTTCCACACAGTTGTGCATCAGCATGGCAATCGTCATCGGGCCGACACCGCCGGGCACCGGCGTGATCAGAGACGCCTTCGGAGCGACATCCGCGTAATCCACGTCGCCGCAGAGGTGTCCGTCTTCCATCCGGTGGATGCCCACATCGATGACAACCGCGCCTTCCTTGATATCATCCGCGTGGAAGAACTTCGGCTTGCCGACCGCGGCCACCAGGATATCCGCGCGCCGCGTCACCTCGCTCAGGTTCTTCGTCCGCGAATGACAGACCGTCACCGTCCCGTTTTCTAGCAGCAGAAGCATCGCCATCGGCTTACCGACGATGTTGCTCCGGCCGACAACCACGCACTCCTTGCCCGTGATCTCCACGCCGGACCGTTTGAGCATCTGGATCACTCCCGCCGGCGTACATGAGACAAAGCCCGGAAGGCCCATCGACAGCTTGCCGACATTGACCGGATGGAAGCCGTCCACGTCCTTCTCCGGGCGGATCGCCTCCGTCACGGTCTGCTCGTCGATGTGCTTCGGCAGCGGAAGCTGCACCAGGATCCCGTCGATATCCTCTCTCTCATTGAGCTCGGCGATCAGTGCAAGCAGCTCCTCCTGCGTGGTCTCCTCCGGGAGCTCATAGGACTCCGAACGGATGCTGCAGGCCTCACAGGCCTTCTTTTTATTTCTCACATATACCGCAGAAGCCGGGTCCGAACCGACCAGGACGACCGCGAGCGCGGGCTCCACGCCTCTGCTCTTAAGCTCCTCGGCCCTGTCCCTGACTTCCTTCTTAATCTGTCCGGAGATTTCTTTACCGTCAATGATCATATCCACTCCATTCCCGAAGCGTTTGCATTTGTCAGAAAGCAGCGCCCTGCGGCATCTGCCTTCTGCACCCGGGCAGAACGGAGACGCTCCGGCTCCGATCGGCCCTCTCAGACTTCCCGCCCTCCCGGGCGGCGGTTCACATGCTCTAAATTCTTCCGGGCTTAAGCCTGTGCCCGCCCGGTATGGATGTACTGCGACCGGTACAGATTCGCGTAGAAGCCGTTCTGTGCCAGCAGCTCTTCGTGCGTTCCCTGTTCGATGATATTGCCCGCGTTCATGACCAGGATCCGGTCCGCTTCCTTGATGGTGGAGAGCCGGTGAGCCACGATGAAGCTCGTCCTTCCCTTCATCATCTGGGCAAATGCCTTCTGGATCTTGATCTCGGTTCTGGTATCGATCGACGACGTCGCCTCATCGAGGATCAGCATCGGCGGAAGCTTCAGCATCACCCTCGCGATGCACAGAAGCTGCTTCTGTCCCTGGGACAGGTTGCCGCCGTCCTCCGTGATCACGGTGTCATAGCCGTCCGACATTCTCTGGATGAAGCTGTGCGCGTGCGCAGCCTTCGCGGCCGCGACGATCTCTTCCTCCGTAGCGTCCGGGCACCCGTACGCGATATTCTCGCGAATCGTGCCGGCCTTCAGCCAGGTCTCCTGGAGCACCATACCGTAGCCGGCTCTCAGGCTCGCCCTGGTCATGTCCCGGATATCCGTTCCGTCCACGCAGACGCGCCCCTCATTCACATCGTAGAACCGCATCAGCAGGTTGATGACCGTCGTCTTGCCGCAGCCGGTAGGGCCGACGATCGCGATGCGCTGTCCGGGCCTGACCGAGAGATTCAGATCCTGAATCAGCGGCTTCTCCGGATCATACGAGAAGTCCACATCCTCGATCTGTACGCTTCCCTCGGGGCTCTCCAGCCGTACCGCGTCCGCAGGTTCCGGCGTCAGCGGCTCCTCGTCCATCAGCTCGAAGACCCGTGCGGCGCATGCCAGCGCGTTCTGAAGCTCCGTCACAACGCCGGAGATCTCATTAAACGGCTTTGTATACTGGTTTGCATAGCTTAAAAACGACGAAAGAATACCGACGGAGATCCCGCCGTTCATCGCAACCACCGCGCCGCAGATGCACACGCCCGCATAGACAAGGCTGTTGACAAAACGCGTCGAAGGGTTGGTGATGCTGGAGAAAAATGTCGCCCGCAGGCTGTGCTGCCTCAGCTCCTCATTGATCACGGAGAATCGGCCGATCGCCTCATCTTCATAATGAAATGCCTGGACCACGGTCTGGTTCTCCACCATCTCATTGATCAGGCCGGTCAGCTTGCCCCGTGTGCCGGACTGCAGCTGGAACATCGAATACGTCTTCTTCGCGATAAATGCCGCGACAAAGAGCGATAACGGCGTGACCAGCACCACGACGAGCGCGATGCGAATATCCAGCCAGATCATGAATCCGAGCGTTCCGAAGATCGTCAGGATGCCGGTGAAAAACTGGGTGAATCCCATCAGCAGGCCGTCCGAGAACTGGTCGACGTCCGCGATCACGCGGCTCACAACATCGCCGTACTGATGCGAGTCCACATATCTCAGCGGAAGATTCTCGAGGTGGAAGAACGCCCTGGTACGGACATCCTTCACGACGCGGAAGGTGATCCGGTTATTGCACAGATTCATCAGCCACTGAGAGACTCCCGTGATTCCGATTACAATGGCGATCTTTTTAAGGATCGCGAGCAGCGCGTCGAAATGGACCTCTCCCTTGCTGACGATCTCATCGATCGCATACCCGACCAGGATCGGTGCATAGAGCGTCGTGGCGACCGTCACCAGCGCAAGCACCAGCGAAAGGATCACGTAAATCCTGTATTTTCTGATATAGCGGAGGACACGGCGGATGGTTTTTCTGGATGCATCATTCTTCATCGCGCTCCACCTCCTCTTTCGATAACTGGGACAGGCAGATCTCACGGTAGACCTCGCAGCTTCCCAGCAGCTCCTTGTGCGTGCCGGCACCGGCGAGCTCACCGTCGTCGAGGACGAGGATCTGGTCCGCGTCCTTGATGGTTGTCGCGCGCTGCGACACGAGGAAGACCGTCATCCCGGTCTCCTTCTTCATCAGGTCACGCAGCGCCAGGCGAAGCTTCGCGTCTGTCGCAAAATCCAGCGCGGAAGCCGAATCGTCCAGAATCAGGATCTGCGGCCGGCGCACCAGGGCGCGGGCGATCGTAAGCCTCTGTCTCTGTCCGCCGGAGAGGTTCTTGCCTCCCTGCAGGATCTTCGTATCCAGGCCCTTCTCGAGCTGGTCCACGAACTCCTTTGCCTGCGCGGTCTCAAGAGCCGCCTCGATCTCCTCATCGGTCGCATCCCTCTTGCCCCACCGCATATTGTCGCGGATGGTTCCCGCGAAGAGCACCGCCTTCTGGGGCACGATGCCGATCTGCTCCCTCACCTTCTCCAGCGGAAGCTCCCGCACGTCGACGCCGTCCAGCCGGACCGCGCCCTGCGTCACGTCATAAAAACGCGGGATCAGGTTCACCAGGCTGGACTTGCCGCTTCCGGTACCGCCGATGATTCCGATGGTCTGTCCGGTCTGCGCCTTAAAATCCACGTCATACAGGGACTCCTTCTTCGCCCCCGCATAGGTGAAGCTGACGTGGTCGAATTCCACCTTCGGTGCTCCCTCCACGTACTCCTCGGATGCCGGATAGGCTTCCTTGACAGAGCTCTCCATCCGCAGCACCGCGTGAATCCGGCCGGCGCACGCGAGCGCCTTCGAGATCGAGACGATCAGGTTCGCAAGCTTCACCAGCTCGACCAGGACCTGCGACATATAATTGACCAGGGCGATCACCGCGCCCTGCGTGATGACACCGTCCGCGACCTCCTTGCCGCCGAGCCACACAACCGCGATGATGCCGAAGTTGATGATCACATAGGTCAGCGGGTTCATGATCCCGGAGATTCTGCCAGCGACCATCTGCGTCTTCATCAGCGACGTCGTCGCCTCATCAAACTCCTTTTTCTCCTCCTCCTGGCGGTTAAACGCCCGGATCACGCGCACGCCCGCCAGATTCTCACGAACCTTCAGCAGTACCTTGTCGAGCTTCTGCTGGATCGACTTATAGTAAGGCATGGTCAGGAGCATGACCCCGTAGACCACGATGGCAAGTGCCGGAATAATCACGACAAATGTCATCGCAGCCTTCGCATTGACCCGGAAAGCCATGATCATCGAGCCGAAGACGATGAACGGAGAACGAAGTAGCAGGCGCAGTGCAAGGTTTAAGCCGCTCTGCACCTGATTGATGTCACTCGTGATCCGGGTGATCAGCGTCGACGTGCCGACTTTATCAAGCTCCGCATAAGAGAGCTCATTGATCTTGCGGAACAGGTCCAGGCGGACCGCCGTCGCATATCCGGTTGCGGCCTTCGCGGCAAAATACTGTGCCGTGATGGCAAATGCCAGTCCGACGATGCCGAGCCCGATCATCAGTCCGCCCATCTTCAGGATAAACGGCAGGTCGTGCGTGCGGATACCGTTGTCCACGATCTGCGCGACCACCAGAGGGATGATCAGGTCGATCGCCGCCTCCAGCAGCTTGAAGAGCGGCCCGAGGATGCTCTCCTTGCGGTATTGTTTCAAGTAGCTAAACATGGGTCTGTATCTCCCTTACATGCTCCTCATCTTCCGGAGATATTCCGGTTATAGTTGATCAGGCAGCCATCCAGAATGATCTGTCTCTCTTCATCGGTCAGAGCGCCCAGATGAAGGGTCGTCTCCTCGCAATCTCTGGTCAGCACATACGCCTTGATCTCATCTTCCTTCTCTTCCACCGCGCGCCGGATCCCGGGCAGCAGCAGATAGTCGCCGTTGGCGAAAGGCAGCGCCTCATGGTCGTTGTCCGTGACAAGCGGAAGCATGCCCCAGTTGATCAGGTTGCTGCGGTAACGCTTGGTGGCATATTCATTGGCGATATTGGCCCAGCCGCCCAGAACCTTCTGGCAGGAGGCCGCCTGTTCTCTCGCGGACCCGTCGCCGGGCTTGACCGCGAAGATCGTGCTGCCGAATCCGAGGTTCGCGCGTTTCACGCCCTCAAACCTCGCGTGCACTACGGCCATGACGTCCTTAAGCTCCGGAACCTCGGTGACCGGGCATTTGTCCGCTTCCACGGCCTTCTGGGCTTTCTGGATCTCCTTCGCGCGGCCGACATAAGCCGGATCCTTTCTGGAGAGCGCAAAATCCGCGAGTCCCAGAGGATTCGACCGGTAAGACGAGGTCTCGCCCGAAGGGATCAGCTCATCGGTGGTCGTCACCGGATCAT
>JAFPYK010000197.1 GCA_017412265.1 Lachnospiraceae bacterium | reverse complement strand
TCCGGATCTTGCTCCCCGCGGCAAACGGCTGCTCGCAGAGCGCCCGGATCTGCCCCTCCGCCGCGGCCTCAAGCCGCTCCGTATAGACGATGGCCGTATTGCAGCTCCCTCGGATCTCCAGCATATTCTCACCTCCCTTTCCCTGCGCATTTCACCTCTATCATAGCCGGATCCTCGCCCGCGTACAATCAACGCTGCGTTGAATTCCAGCCCTGCGTGCCCTAACGAATTCTCACAATCTGCTCATAGAGCTCCACAAATTTCCCGAAGATCTGCCGGTTGTCGTGATAATGCCCGAAGAACCATTTCTCATACGAGGCCTCCTCCGAGATCTCCTGCAGATACCTCGAGAGCGGGTCCGGCGACCCGAACCCCATCGCGCCCGCCACCGACTGCGGCGCCTCGTGGCTCACCACGAAGTCCACCCGGTTCTGATGCGCGGCAAGACTCGCCCGCCCGCGGGCCATCTCCTCCTCGGAGGGCATCTCTCTCTCCCACCAGCTGATGTGCTCCACCCGGTACTGCTTATGCGCGCGGTCCAGCCTCCTCCTCGCCTCCCGGTACGCCTCCCGCGACGCATACTCATAAGGCCGCACGATCCCGTCCGCGATGTCGTGGCTCCTCGCCCCGCCGAAGACGAAGATCTTCGCCCCGTCGACCGTGAACACATAGCCCCGCATCAGGTGAAACACATTTTCCCGGATCCGGTGCGCCCGCCCGCCGGCATAATCCACCTCCGGATACGCGCCCTCCAGCCGGTCATAATTCTCATGGTTCCCGTCGCAGAAGAGCAGGGTAAATGACTTCTTCTCCAGCTGGTCGAGCCAGTACTTCTCCTGCTCCGACTCCCCGTGCGCCCCGCCCAGGTACGTCCCCCAGGCGCTCATCGTCGGGTCATAGCGGCTGTCATACTCCCAGACGCACCCGAAATCCCCGCAGACGATGACATAATCGTCCCGGGTCATCTCCTTCTGCTCCGGAAAACTCCTCGTGCTCAGCCGGTGCAGTGCCCCGTCCACCGAGAAAAGCCCGAGCCTCTCCCCTCCGTGGGTATCTCCCGTGATATAGATCATCGCTGCTCCTTTCCGGCGGCTTCCCGTCCGCCTTCTCTTCTCCCTCCATTATAGGGAAAATGCGCCGCTCCCGCAACCGCCTCGCGCCCTCCCTGCAAATGAGCCGGCACCCCCGATACGGTCAGTTTTATCGGACACCAAATTTCGTATCATAAGATCATCAAGAGAACGTGATAAGGGCCCGAAGGCCCATTTGCAGAAAGGAGTCCCCCATGAAAGTGATCGTAAGCACCCGTCCCCGAAGCGAAGTCTGGCACATGCCCGGCTGCACCTGTGCGAAGAGAATCCACCCTGAGAACCGCGAGATCCTGCCGAAGCGTCTGGCCGAGGATGCCGGATACCGCGTCTGCCGCTGCTGCGGGAACCTCCGCGGAGCCATCCGCGCCACCGGCAGCAGCCTGCAGGAACTGAGCAGCACCTATCACATGGAGCTCACCTGCCGGCCGGACGGGCTCTACGCCCGCACGGTCAACGGCTTCTGGAAGATCCACTGGATCGAGGGCGTCGGCCTTCTCCTCCTCCACCGCAACCGCTTCGAGCCGGACAAGCCCACCGAAGAGATGGCCCCCGGCCCCTACCACCGCCAGAAGGACGTCAAGGTCACCGACTGCCTCGCGAAGCTCTTATACTACATCGAGCAGCATGACAAGGCGAAGCGCACCGCGCAGGGCGACTACCGCCGGCTCCCGCAGCGCACGAATCGCGAGAAGAAGTACTACAAGGCGGCCGAACGCCGCGAGCGAAGCCGCGAGATCCGCCGCGTCTACGACCTCTTCGCCATGCTGGAAGCCGAGCGCGAGCAGCCTAAGGCCCGCGCCGCGGCCTATTAATCCATTTTGCTCCAGAGAGGCCGGAGCGCACGCCCCGGCCCTTGGATACTCCTTAATCAAACAGCTGCACCCGAGGACACGGCTCCGGCCGGTCACCCTCGAATGCAGCTGTTTTGATGTTGTTATGAATTCATTTACGCGCGCGCCTGCCAGGTCCACTCGCCCGGGCCGGCCTCCCGCGTCTCACCGCCGACGCACACCTGGGCCGTGCAGTTTGCCGGGATCACCACCCGGAACATAAGGCTTCCGTCCTCGCCGCGCTCCCAGCCGGACTCCACGCACCCGTACACGCTCTCATACCGCGCCTTCGCGTATGTGAAATGTCCGCCCGGACGCGGCGCGATCCGGAAATGATTCTCCCCGTCCACGCGGATCCCGCACATCGCAGAGAACAGCCACTCGCACACCGCTCCCTTCGAATAATGGTTCAGCGACGCGATGCCTCCCTGAGCCTTCGTGCCTTCCCAGCTCTCCCAGATCGTGGTCGCGCCTTCCTTCGGCATGAAGAGCCATCCCGGCATCTCCTCATTTTCCAGCAGCCGGTAAGCCGCCTCGATATCGATCTCCGCCAGCACATCCAGAATCAGCGGTGTCGACAGAAACCCGGTCCCGAGCCGCCAGCCGTAATTGTCCAGCGCGCGGATCAGCCGTTTCCCGGCAGCCGCCTTCTGCTCCTCATCCAGCAGCCCCAGCGCGAGCGGCCGCACGAGCAGCGCCTGCCGGTCCGTATCCAGGTCCTTCGCAAACACCCTCTGGTAGGCCTTCCTGCACCGGTTCGACACCTCGCGGAACACCTCCGCGTCCTCCGTGACACGGAGCTCGTCCGCGATCTGCGCCATGCACTCCAGCACGTAAGCCGTGTAGGCCGTGCCCACCTCCGGGTGCGGCAGGATCATGTCCTTCCAGTCATTGGGCTGTACGTCCGCAGGCTCGGCCCACTCGCCGTAGCTCTGTCCCCTGCGGACCACGCCATCCTTCGACACGCGCCCGATCATAAAGCATGCGTACTTCTTCATCCCCTCGTAATACTCGGTCAGGATCCGCCGGTCCCCATAGACCTTCCAGAACCGGTAAGGCATCAGGATGCCCACGTCCGACCAGCCCACCGAGCCGTTCATCGTGTTCATGTAGAAATCCACGCCGCCGTAAGGAGCGATCTGCGGCAGGCAGCCGTCCTTCCTCTGCCAGTCGTAGACGTCACGCAGGTATTTGCGGGCAAATGCCGCGTAATCGAACAGGTACGCCGCGGTCCCGAAGAAGATCTGCGCGTCGCCGGTCCACCCGTGGCGCTCTCTCGTCGGGCAGTCCGTGGGCACGTCCAGCGAGTTGGACTTCGTCGACCACTCCGTCGCCTTGACCAGGCGGTTGAGCAGGTCATTGGAGCTCTCGAAGAATCCGCACTGGCGCAGGTCCGAGTAGACCGCGATCGCCGTCACGTCCTCGGCTCGCAGTTCAACCTCCGTCTCGACCTCCGCGTAGCGGAAGCCGAACACCGCAAACCGCGTCTTATAGTCATTGCGCCCCTCGCCGCAGGTGTAATCGATCTCCTGCAGAGGCGAAGCCTTCTTCTTGCTCACACACTGGATGTTTTTAAGCGTCAGGTTGCCCTCCGCATCCAGCAGCTCGCCGAAGCGCCAGAACATCCTCTGCCCGACCCGGGCCTGCACGTGAAATGCCACGTAGCCCGCCATATTCTGGCCGAAGTCCAGCAGGAGCTTCCCGTTCGGGGCGGTCGTGATCACCGGCCGGAAGGTCTCATGCTCCCGCACCGGCACATTGTTCGAAGCCGCAGGCACCACCTTATGCGAGGTAACCCGCGCCCTTCCGCGGTACTGCGGCGTCCGGAACGCCTCGACGACCTCGCCGTCCTTATTGTCCGCGAAACGGATCGGCCCGTCATCGGACCACTCCCAGCTGCCGTCCGTTGCGACCGTCTCCCTCGAGCCGTCCTCATACATGATCTCCAGCTGCGCCAGGATCTTCGTCTCGGTCCCGTACTGGCAGGTCAGGCCCCAGGCTCCGGTGCTTCCCCGGTACCAGCCGTCCGCGAGCCACACCGTGATCTCCTGCTCACCGTTTCCCACCAGGTCCGTTACGTCATACGTCTGGTACTGCACACGCTTCGTATAGTCCGTGTGCCCCGGCGCCAGCACGAAATCCCCGGCGCGCAGCCCGTTGATCCTCGCCTCGTACAGCCCGCAGGCCGTGATATAAAGCCTCGCCTGCCGGACCTCCTTCGTCACCGCGAAGCATTTGCGGAAGCAGTCCACCGGATAGCGCTCCCTGCGCTTCGACCGGTAATCGCCCGTGATCCACTCCGCGCTCCAGTCCTGCGGCGAGAGCAGGCCCATCTCGAAGCAGGCCTCGCTCCACTCCCCGGGCACGTCATTCTCATCCCACAGCTGCACCTTCCACTGCACCCGCTCCCGCGAGGAGAGCCCCCGCGGATAGACCGTGTGCATCGAAGAGCTCCGCACCTTTCCGCTGTCCCACAGCTCGCTCACAACCCGGAACGCGCTCTGCTGAAGGCCGCCCTCACAGGTCCAGGACAGCCTCGGCGCCTGCCGGTCCAGCCCCAACGGGTCACTTAAGAACTCACACCGAAGTCTCGCCGCTCTCATCTTACTCTTCCTCTTCCGCAGCCGCTGCCGCTCTTCTCTCCTGGATCTCCTTCTGCTCCTGCGCGATATTCTTCTCCACGTTCAGGAACTTCAGGATCACCACCAGCGCAATGCCCGTGAAGACCTCCAGTCCCACGAAAGCAAATGCAATCACACCGTAAACCCCGTCCGGCTGCGCCATCGCCACCGTATAGATTCCGTCCGCAGACGCCTTCAGCTGATCCAGCGCCACCTGCGAGGCGTAGCTGTTCTTCGTCAGGAAGGCCGCCGCGTCCGCCAGGCTCCGGAAATTCTCCGGCTTGATGTAGCCCGCCGCCGCGAGCATCCAGTTAAACACACCGGTCATGATGCCCACCATCGCCACAGCGATGATGTTATAGATCGACATCGCCGCGCCATCCGCGCGCATGTTCTTCTTCCACTCCAGGTGGTCCAGGCAGTCCGCGAAGAGCGCCATGAAGACGTAGGCACACGGCAGTCCGCCGATGTTTTTGATGAACTGGCCGATCAGGACGATCACGAGATTCCTCGAGAAGAGCCAGCAGATCAGGCTGCCGAGCGCATAGAGCATGAAGCCGGCCATCGTCACATTGCGCTTGCCGAACTTCTTCGCCAGCGGCCACACCGCGAAGATACCGACGCCCATCGGGATGCCCCCGATCACCGACACCAGCATCTGCGTGATACCGTCGTTATACGTGCCGAGCACATAATTGCAGTAATACACCAGGCCCAGGTTCTTGAGCGTCACGCCCACCGTATAGACCAGGAAATACACATACATCAGGATCATATACTTGTCCGTGAAAATGATGCGAAGCTGGTCCTTAAACGACAGCGGATTCTCCTCCGCCTCGCCCGCGCTCTCCTCCGTGACACGCTCCTTCGTGAAGAAATATTCCACCAGCGTCAGCGGAAGCGCCAGGATCGCCAGAATCGACATCAGCGTGATCCATTTGCCCTTATCCACGCCGATCGCCGGCATGATCACCATCGGGAAGACCAGCGCCACCAGGATGCCGCTCATCATGATCGTCGTGATCTGGTTAAACACCGACAGCCCGCCGCGCGCCTGCCCGTCTCTCGTCGAGAGCGGAACCATCAGGTTGTGGCTCATATTGAAGATGGTAAATGCAAAGGAATAGAACAGGTTGTAGCTGAGCATCACCCAGATCGCCTTCACGGTATCGCTCCCCTCGGGCACCGTGAAGAGCAGGATCGCGGTGATCGTCACCAGCGGCGCCGACAGAAGCAGCCACGGCCTCGCCTTGCCCTCCTTCGTCTTCGTCCGGTCGATCACATAGCCCATCACCACGTTGGTGACCGAATCCAGAATCTTCGAGACGATCGGGAACACCGTCAGGAACACACCGCCCCAGAGCCCGGTAAGCCCCAGCACGTCCGTATAATACACATTCAGATACGTCGCAAGCACCGCATTTAACAGAAGCGCTCCCGCAGGGCCGATCAGATAGCCCAGCCATTTCTCCTTCCCGGTCACCTCCGACGTGCGCACCTTGCCCGCAGGCAGCCGATCAAACAGTTTCATGCTTCCATATCCTCCTTCATCTCACCGTCCGCGCCCTGCGCCTTCGACAGCGCAAGAGCAAGCTTCAGCACATTCACAGCGGTCCGCACAAGCTCGCCCCGCGTGATCCCATCCGGCTTCCCGAGCGTCGCAAGCAGCGTCCCGTCCGACCGGTACTTCTTCGCCATGTGGCCCATATCGCCGGGCATCAGCACGTCGACCTGCGCCCGCACCCGGTACGCGTTATCCTGAAGCTTCGGAAACTCCGGGCTCTTCGACCTGCGCATCCACCAGTCCGTGATGACACAGCCCTCAAATCCCCACTCGCGCCGCAGCACCGTCGTGACCAGGTCATAATTGTAATGGCTCCAGACCCCGTTCACCTTGTTGTACGAAGTCATGATCGTCATCGGCTTCGCTTCCTTCACGACGATCTCGAAATTGCGCAGATAGATCTCCCGCAGCGCCCGCTCCGGCACCCGCGAATCATTCGTGTTGCGCTTCACTTCCTGGTTATTGCAGGCAAAATGCTTCGGGCACGCGCTCCGGCCCGTGCTCTGCACGCCCAGCACCATAGCCGCCGCCATCTTGCCCGAGAGCAGCGGATCCTCCGAATAATACTCAAAATTCCTTCCGCACAGCGGATTGCGGTGAATGTTCATCCCCGGCGCGAGCTGCACGTCCACACCGTAATGAATCATCTCCTCGCCCACCTTGCGCCCAATCGCCCGGATCAGCTCCGTATTCCAGGTGCAGGCAAGCGCCGTCCCACAGGGCAGAAGCGAACAATACTTCCTAAGCCGCAGTCCCGCAGGCCCGTCCGCGGTGATAATCGCAGGCACACCCTTGCTCTGCAGGCTCTCCGTGATGCCTCCGAACGCCCCCGCATTGCCTCTCACACCGTACGAGCTGCCCATCATGCCGTGGCCCCGGCTCAGCGCCTCAAGCTCCGCATCCGAAAGCCCCGCCGCGAACTCCTCTGCGCTCATCCGTCCGGCGAGCACGTCCGCAAATGTCCCGGCCGCCCCGCGCGAAGCGACATCCGCCGGCAGGCGCTTGAGAATCCTCGCCCGCAGCGACGCACTGTCCCGGCACAGCGGCTCGCACTGCTCGACCGTCACTTCCTCCTCCAGGACAAAGCTCCCGATCGCCTCCTCATTTGCCAGGAAGCAGTACTCGCCCGCCTCCAGCACGAACCGGTTGGTCTCCTCATCGTACGAAGCCATGCACTTCTCATCCCAGGAAAGCTTCAGCACCTCGCTCCCGCCCGGGTCCAGCACACCGGTCTTCGCAAATGCGACGAGCACCCGCACCGGCTTCTCAAGCCTTCCCACCGGCGGGCAGCACCACAGCTGCACCACTTCCTTGCCGGGGCGCTCCCCGGTATTCGTCACGGTCACCGCCGCCTCACATCTGCCCGTGAGCGCTCCCTGCGCCGCAAACGAAGTATAGCTCAGTCCATATCCGAACGGATACAGCACCTTCTCCGGATGCCGGTCGAAGAACCGATATCCCACGAAGATCCCCTCCGCATACTCATTAAACTTCAGGCCCCCGAAATTCGCGCTGCTCGGGTAATCCTCATACGCCCGCGCGACCGTATCCGCAAGCTTCCCGCAAGGGTTCACCCGCCCGGTCAGCACGTCCGCGGCCGCGTGGCCGCTCTCCATGCCGCCCTGCCAGACGATCATCACCGCAGAGAGCTTCTCCCCGTACTCCTCGATCCAGGACAGGTCCATGATGCTTCCGATATCCAGGATCACCGCGACCCGGTCGAATACCTCGGTCACCCGCTGAAGCATCTCCTGCTCCACATCCGTCAGGTAATAGCTTCCCTTCGTCAGCGTATTCTCCCGGTCCTCGCCGGCAGCCCGCCCGATCACCACGAGCGCGCTCCCGGACGTCGCCGCCGCCCGCTTCACAAGCTCCGCGTCCACCGGCATCTCCGGATGATACATCGGCCAGTGTCCCCACCAGCCCTGGTCCGCCACATGATCCTCCTCATGCGTCCAGGCATAATACGTGTTGAGCAGCGACTCATTCATCCGCAGCCCGGCCTCACGCAGCCCGTCCATCAGGCCGACCTGATAAGGCGCGCTCACGTCGCCGCCGCTGCCATAGCCCACATAAAACCAGTCCAGCTGGCACCGTCCGAAGACCGCGACCTCCTCGCCCGCGCCAAGCGGCAGCAGCCCGTCATTCTTCAGAAGCACACAGCTCTCCGCGCCGGCCTGCCTCAGAAGCTCCGGCATCCCCGGCGTCACATAACGCTCGCCCTCCGCCGTCGTCTCCTCCTGCATCAGCCCGTTGCCCATCGCGTTATCAATCACGCGCTGCATGAATCTACCGAACTTCTTCTTCCACCGATCCATCTTCATCACACACTTCTCCTTCCGTCTGCCACCTCGGGAACTATCTACATTTTAACAGGCGCCCTCCCCTTCGTCTTGCACATTTGTACATAATAAGATATAATTTGTACACAAATGAAAGGAGCTCCCATCCATGGATTACGAATACATCTGCCGCATCACCGCAAACC
>JAFPYK010000196.1 GCA_017412265.1 Lachnospiraceae bacterium | reverse complement strand
GTCCCAGCTGCCTTCTTCCATACTCTTGAGGAAAGCGTCGCCGTACTTGATAACGCCGGACTCCATCATCTCGTTATATAAGTCATTGCCCTCACGGGTACGCTCGCCGACACCGGTAAATACCGAATATCCGCCGTGCTCCGTGGCAATGTTGGTGATCAGCTCCTGAATCAGAACGGTCTTGCCGACACCGGCGCCGCCGAACAGGCCGATCTTGCCGCCCTTCTGGTAAGGGCAGAGCAGGTCGATGACCTTGATGCCGGTCTCCAGGATCTCGGTCGTAGTCGCCTGGTCCTCAAACGCGGGCGCCGCCGCGTGAATCGGGCGGTACTCCTTGACCGGAGGAGCCTCCTTCTCATCGATGGGCTCGCCAAGCACGTTAAAGAGCCTGCCCAGCGTCTCCTCGCCCACCGGCACCATGATCGGATGGCCGGTTGCAATCGCCTCGGCGCCGCGGACCAGTCCGTCCGTCGGTCCCATCGCGATGCACCGCACGGTATCATCGCCCAGATGCTGCGCGACCTCCGCCGTCAGGATCTTCCCGTCCGTTCTGGGAATCCGGATCGCCTCATAAATCGCGGGCAGATGTCCCTCCGGATACTTGATATCCAGGACCGCGCCGACGATCTGTGTGATCTTACCTTTCGTCTCTGACATTCCTATCTCCATTCCGGAGCGCGAAGCGCCCCTTCTCGTCATTATTCCACCGCGGAAGCGCCGGCGACGATCTCCGTCAGCTCCTGCGTGATGGCACTCTGTCTCGCACGGTTATACTGCAGCGACAGATGCTCCATCATCTCCTCGGCATTGCTGGTCGCGTTGTCCATGGCCTGCATGCGGGCGCCGTTCTCACTGGCAAATGCCTGGATCAAGCCCCCGTAGATCAGACTGTTCAGATACTTCGGAACAATCAGCTCCAGGGCACGCTCCTCTCCCGGTTCAAAATTCATCATCAGGTCCGGCTCATCCTCATCCGCGGAGAAATCCTCCGCCGAGAGCGGCAGGAGCTTCTCCATCTCCGGGATGTGGCTCACCGTATTCTTGAAAAATGTATAGGCGATCCAGATCTCGCCGATCTCCCCGTTCATGAACGCCGACAGCAGGTCCTTGCCGATGGCGATCGCGTCCGAGTACAGCGGCTGGTTGATCACATCCGAGTAATCATTGCCGATCTCATAGCCTCTCTTGGCCAGCATGTCACGCCCCTTGCGGCCCACCGGATAGATCACGGTGTCCTCCGAGCTCATCTGCGACATCACCGTCTTGATGATGTTGTTGTTGTAGCCGCCCGCCAGTCCGCGGTTGCTGGTCATGAGAAGGACCGCCCGTTTCTTCGATCCGTTGCCCCGGGTCAGCGGGCTCGAGAGCCCCTGCGAGTGCGCGATCACGCTGCGCACCGTCCGGAACATCGCGTCAAAGTAGGGCTGTGTCTCCAGCGCGTGCACCCTGGCCTTCTGAAGCTTGACCGTCGCCACGAGCTTCATCGCCTTCGTGATCTGGCCTGTGCTGCGGACACTTTCCCTTCTTCTCTTAATATCTCTCATCGAGGGCATAGTTGGATTACCTCCCCGAATGTCTCACTTTCCTCAGTCGATATCTTCGCCGATAAATGCGGTCTTGAACGCCACGATGGCGTTCTTGTAGGCCTCCTCCATCTCCTCGGAGAGCACGCCTGTCTCGCGGATGGATCTGGGGATCTCCGGGTACTTCGTGTTGATGAACTCGAAGAGCTCCTGCTCGAATTCGGCGATCTGGTCCAGGGCCACGTCCAGCAGATAACGTCTCTGCGCGGCATAGATGATTAACACCTGGTACTCCACCGGCATCGGCTTGTACTGCGGCTGCTTTAAGATCTCGCGGATGCGCTCGCCCTGTGCCAGCTGAAGCTTCGTGGCATCGTCCAGGTCGGAGCCGAACTGCGAGAAAGCGGCCAGCTCACGGAACTGCGACAGCTCGATACGGATCTGTCCGGCGATCTTCTTCATGGCCTTGATCTGCGCGGCGCCGCCGACACGGGATACCGAAAGGCCCGCGTTGATAGCCGGCCGGAAGCCGGAGTTGAACATCTCGGTCTCCAGATAGATCTGGCCGTCCGTGATGGAGATGACGTTGGTCGGGATGTAGGCCGACACATCTCCCGCCTGCGTCTCGATGATCGGCAGGGCCGTCAGCGAACCGCCGCCCAGCGCGTCATTTAACTTCGCGGCTCTCTCCAGCAGCCTGGAGTGCAGATAGAAGACATCGCCCGGATACGCCTCACGCCCCGGGGGCCTGCGAAGCAGCAGGGACAGCGTACGGTAAGCGATCGCGTGCTTGCTCAGGTCATCATAGATGATCAGGACGTCCTGTCCCTTCTCCATCCACTCCTCGCCGATCGCACAGCCGGAGTAAGGAGCGATGTACTGCAGCGGGGCCAGCTCACTGGCCGTCGCCGCGACCACGGTCGTATAGCCCATGGCCCCGTACTCCTCCAGCGTCGCCACGATGGTCGCCACCGTGGAAGCCTTCTGGCCGATCGCGACGTAGATACATTTCACGTTCTGGCCCTTCTGGTTGATGATGGTATCGATCGCGATGGCAGTCTTGCCCGTCTGCCGGTCGCCGATGATTAATTCTCTCTGTCCTCTTCCGATCGGAACCATGGAGTCAATGGCCTTGATGCCGGTCTGCAGCGGAGTATCCACGGATTTGCGGGAGATGACGCCCGAAGCCACACGCTCGATCGGACGGTGTCCGGTCGCCTTGATCGGCCCCTTGCCGTCGATGGGCTGGCCCAGCGCGTTCACGACACGGCCCAGCATCGCGTCTCCCACGGGCACCTCCACGACACGCCCGGTCGTCTTGACCAGGTCGCCCTCGCTGATCTTCGAGGTATCGCCCAGCAGAACCGCGCCGACGTTATCCTCCTCCAGGTTCAGCACCATGCCGAAGATGCCTCCCGGGAACTCCAGGAGCTCATTCATCATAGCCTTCTCTAATCCATGAATTCGTGCAATACCATCCGCCACCTGAATTACGGTACCGACGTCCGAAACTTCCAGTGTAGAACTATACTTCTGAATTTGTTCGCGAATGACCGAGCTTATCTCTTCCGGTCTTAAATTCATGATAGTGCACCTCTTTCTTACATTTCCATTCTTACAGCTTCACGCTCTGAAGCTCTCTTGCGAGATTCGCAAGCTGTGTGCGGATACTGCTGTCCGCCACGCGGTCGCCGATGCGGATGATCATTCCCCCGATCAGCGACGGATCCACCTCATAGTCCATCTCAAATGTACGGTAAGGCGTCGTCGCGACGAGTTTGTCAAGCACGGCCTTCTTCTGCTCCTCCCTGAGCGGGACGGCAGAGATCACCTTCGCGCGGCCGATCCCCTTCTCCTCCCTGGCACGGTCCAGGAAATACGTGAAGATCTCCGGCAGTTCCTTCTGGCGGTCCTTTTCCACCGCCACGCAGATCAGCCCGACCAGGTCATCGCTGACCCTCCCGCCGAAAACCTCCTTCACACAGGCGATCTTCTGATCCTTATCGATCTGCGGGTGCGTCAGCAGACGCATGAAATCCGGGTTCTGCGCAAAGCTGTCACGGGCAAATGCAGTTTCGTCCGCCAGCTGATCCAGGGTCTGTTTCTCCATGGCTGTCTCGTACAGCGCGTCACCGTACGTCTTGGCGATCAGCTTTGCCATGTCTCATCCCCCATCTCTTTTAATGTCTCCTCGATCAGCGCATCCTGCTTCGCGGGATCCATCTCCGAAGCGACAAACTTACCGGCCATCGCCGCGGCCACCGTGATCATCTCCTGCTTCACCTGGTCGCGCACCTTGCTCTTCTCCAGCTCGGCTTCCTGCGCCGCGCGGGCCATGATGCGTCCGGCCTCTTCCTTCGCAGAAGCAATCACCTCATCCTGATGCTTGAGGGCCTTCTGACGGGACTCGCTTAAGATGACCTCCGCCTCCTCGTCCGCCGCCGCAAGCTTCTTATCGTACTCGGCCTTGAAGGCCTCGCCTTCCGCCCTCTCCTTCTCGGCGTTATCCAGATCCTCCTGGATCTTGGCCTGGCGTTTCCTCAGAAACTCCCTCGCCGGGTTAAAGAGCAGATAAGAGAGCAGTACGAACATCGCGAACACCGCAAGCATCGTGATGACTGCGTCCATGACCAGCTGAAGATCCAGGCCGAAGACACGGTTCTCCATCAGAAATACGCCTGAATATGCAATCAGCTCTTTCACTGTTACCTCTCCTCCTATGTGGATTGTCTTAACCTCCGTCCGAGAGGCAGATTATAACATCTTGACCAGCGGGTTCGCGAAGATCAGGATGATGGCAATGGCGAAGCTGTACAGACCGGTGGTCTCAGCAACTGCCTGGCCCAGAAGCATGGTAGGCATCACTTCGCCTCTCGCGCCCGGGTTGCGTCCCACAGCGGCAGCGCCCTGTCCGGCGGCAATACCCTGGCCGATACCGGGGCCGAGGCCCGCGATCATGGCGATACCGGCGCCCAGAGCAGACATTCCCAATACAAAAGCTTCACTCGAAATGTTATTCATGATAACGTCTCCTTTATTTATATAATCATATTGGTAACCAGATACACATAAGAGCGCGCCCGGGGGACGTCACTCTTCCTCCCCGTCGAACGCGTCCGAGATATAGACCATCGAAAGCATGACGAAGACATACGTCTGAATCGCGCCGGAGAACACATCGAAGTAGATGTGCAGCACGCCCGGCCATGCGATCAGCAGGAACTTCGGGATCAGCGTGTAGACCACCGCCATCATGACGGTGCCCGAGAGCACGTTGCCGAAGAGACGGAGCGAGATGGACAGCGGGTTCGCGATCTCACCGACCAGGTTGATCGGGAAGAGGATCGGAATCGGCTTGAACAGCCCGGTGATATGCCCGAACTTCTGATACTTGAATCCGTTGTAGTGGATCAGAAGAAAGGTAATCATACCAAGCGCCAGCGTCACGCCGTAGTCCGCCGTCGGAGGCCTCAGGCCGAACAGGCCGGAGATATTCGACAGCAGGATGAACATGAAGAGCGTGCCCGTATAGTTGGCAAAATTCGGGCCGTGCTTCTTGCCCAGGCCGTCGATGGCCATCCCGTCCAGGAGGCCGACGATGATCTCAATGAAACAGACAAATGCCCCGGGGGCCTTGTAAGGATCCGCCTTCTTGATCGCGCGGTTCGCGCAGATGCCGAACACCGTCAGTGCCAGCATCACGATCAGGACGCAGATGTGTGTGGTCGTGATATAGAGTGTCTGGCCGAACAGATGATATTCCAGATACCCTTTTACACCGATATCAAGTTCCACACCGGAATTCACATTCTCACCTTCCTTCCCTTGGAAAGATCCATTTATCAACGAACGGCTGCAGGTATGCGGAGATCTTCAAGAAGAACAGCCCCGCAAATGTCCCGGCCAGGTTCAGGTAAGCGCCGAACCGGGCGGAGACCGCCAGCACCGCCAGCATGATAAACATTCGGATAAGGCTTTGCTTCCTCGCGTAGGAGACCGCGCTCTTCTCGGGGAGCGACAGGGTCACGTCCAGGGTCCGGTACATGTGCCAGGCCAGTCCCGCGGCAGCCGCCGACCCGAAGGCCAGGCCTCCCATCACCGGCAGCGAAGCCGGCAGGAAGAAAAGGCAGCCGACAAGCCCCAGCGCAAGCAGCGCGCCGATGCCCGCGAACATCCCGCAGAGTGTTCTCTTCTCCGGGCTCATTTCCCTTCATCCTCCTTGCGGATCTGCGCCAGATATCCCTTCAGCAGCAGATACGTATTCCGGAACGCGGCAAGCATTCCCAGTCCCAGGAAAACCGGCATCAGGAATCCCGTCCCGAGCCGCTCATCCAGCCACTTGCCCAGGAAGAACCCCACAAACACCGGAACCATCATCGAGATACCGATCTGCAGGACCAGCGTCCATGTCCGGAGTATCTCCCGATCCTTCTTCTTCATGGCTTCCTCCCGCCCGCGGATGCGGGCACCGCTTCTGTTCTCAGTCTATACATGCAAAGCCACATTAGATTATATCAGTATTTTGCCAAAAAGTCCACGTTTTCGCAAACAAATCCAAATCTCTACCCCCTTGGACAATCCTGACAAAATGTCCAAAGAATTCCGCCGCGCCGGTTCACTTTCCTGAAGATATTTGATATAATAGACAAATCATAGAAGTTTGCATGATCATCCATATCAGGAGGTGTCCAGATGCAGCATCCGGATCTCTACCGCAGGCGTTATATACCGAACCAGACCAATTGCCTTAAGGACGACACCGTCTTCCTGTACGAGCCGGGCCGCATCGTCACCGGCTGGACCACCATCCGGCCCCGCGCGGACATCGCCCGCGGACTCTCCCTCTACTGTATGGAGGAAGGCTGGAAGATCAGCAAGATGTTCCACCGCGACGGCCATCTGGTCTACTGGTACATCGACATCATCGAACCGGAGGTCCGCGAAGAAGAGAATTCCGTCATCTTCCACGACCTGCTCCTGGACGTCGTCATCTATCCCGACGGCGACGTCAAGCTCTTGGACCTCGACGAGCTGGGAGACGCGATCGACCGGCACCTGATTCCCGAGGACTACGCCGTCAAGGCCCTGCGCCGCGCGGACGCCCTGCTTCGCACCATCCGCAGAGGCGAGCTGGCCCCCCTGCAGCGCTTCCTCGAGACCTTCGAGTGACTCATTTCCCGAACATGAACAAAAGCATTGGCTTCCACGCGGGTGAAAGCCAATGCTTCTTTTCATGTTAGGGGTTATTATCCCCCTTGTGCAGCAGCATGGGCGGGATCTCCATCGGCTGCACCAGGGTGCCGTCCAGGAAGATTCCTTCCTCCGACTCCCCGTCCTTGTACGCGAAGATCCCCCAACCGCAGAGCGCGTCCTCTCCGATCCAGACGCCGTCGAAGGAATTGCCGCTCTCGTACTTCCAGAGCCCGCTGTCCGCCGCGCCCTTGCGGACCGTCCCGTCCGCGTAGGTCATCGTTCCTTTGCCGACGGCCTCCGTGAACTTCCAGCTCCCTTCGTATCTCTCGCCGGTCGGGAAATACAACGTGCCCTTTCCGTCAAATGCGATGATGCTCACGAATCCGCCCTCATAGACCAGCCCTCCGGCGGTCCGCAGCACTCCCTGGGTCCGCGAGGAGCCGACCTTCTGCAGCGATCCGTGCAGGTAGACACTGATGCCGCCCGTGTAGGAGCAGATGACCTCCTCCGCGCCGGTCACGGCGTTCTTCACGAGGCGAAGGTCCTCGATGCCGACGCTCTTCCACTGCGCGGGGTTGATCACAGAATCTCCCTCCACGAGCACCCGGCCGCCTCCGTCACGTTCGATCCCGCGGATCTCGCCGCTCACGAAGGCACCGTTTACAAACTCCCCCTCGTAGATATAGCCGTTCTTCCGTGTCAGCACGCCCCGGCCGCTGCGCTTGCCTTCCGAGAATTCTCCCTGATAGACATCGCCGTTGGCCATCGTCATAATCGCCGTGCCGCAGGCCTGGCCGTTTACAAATGTACCGTCGAAGTACGTACCGTCGGTAAAGTCCATGCGGGCCTTCCCGTGCACATTTCCCTCATGGAATTGTCCGGTCAGCACGCGTCCGTCCGAGAGCGTGAGCTTCCCCTCGCCCTCGTAGAGACCGCCGGCCAGCTCGCCCTCGTAGGTCTGGATGACGTAGGCTCCCGGCTTCTTGCCCTTAAGCTTCACCGGAAGATAGCCGCTGCCCTCCCGGACCGCGCCCTTCTCGAACTGCCCGGAGAGACATTTGCCGTTGTCATAGTAGAGCGTCCCCGCTCCGTCCATCAGGCCGTCCTTCCACTCGCCGATATAGTACCACTCTCCGCTGTAGCCGAGCCCCGCGAACTTCTCCCCGCGAAGCGCCGGCTTCGGCTGGTAGCCGTACCCGTCGCAGATCCGGTTATTGTACACCCCGGTCTTGAAGGTCCCCTTCCAGGTCTGTCCGTTGTCATAGATCAAGGTGCCTTCCGCCATATAACCCTTGGAAAACTCGCCCTCGAATCTCCGCCCGGACTCGTAGGAGACGCCCCGGCCGTCCCGCAGGTCATTCCTGAAGTCTCCCTCATAGAACAGCCTCGGAGGCTCATTTTCCGTACCGTTAAACTCCGCGGCCATCAGGTCCCGGCCGAAACCGCAGCGCTTTCCCTTCGCCCAGGTGCCCTCGTGCCGGATGACCCCCTTGCTGCCGTATCTTACCAGCTCAAATCCTTCACCGCTTCGCTCGTTCTGCTCCCACTCTCCTTCATAGAGAATCCGGTTCTTCGAGTCCTTCTCCGCGTAGTGCATGACACCGTGTCCGTGATACTTGTTCTTCGCGAATTCACCCTCGTACCAGGCCCCGCCGGCGCATGTGTATTTCCCCCGGCCGGACAGGTCTCCGCCGGCAAATTCGCCCTCGTAGACGTCCCCGCTCTTGTATACCATCCTGCCGCGGCCTTCCCGGAGCCCGCCGGCGATCTCTCCTTCGTACCAGGCACCGTCCTTGTACGCCTCATAACCGCAGCCATCCGCGAACTTATCCTCATGGAAGGTTCCCGCGAGCGTCTTGCCGTTCTTGTAGAAAAGGGTCCCTTCACCTTCCCTGCCATTGTTGGCAAATGCGCCTTCGTACCGGTCATACCGGCTCTTCTCCGGGTAGGTGTAGACGCCGCTTCCCTCCTTGTTCCCGTGCACGAAGGTCCCCCGGTAGGAGGCGCCGTCACGGTACTGCACGAAGCCTTCGCCCTCCCAGTAGTCTTCCTTTAAGAAGCCCTCGTAGCGCACGAAGCTCGAGCTCTCGGGGTAGGTCCGGATCCCG
>JAFPYK010000195.1 GCA_017412265.1 Lachnospiraceae bacterium | reverse complement strand
TTTTTTGGACACAGGGGGGGTGATTTTTGTACAGAGGATGTATAATGGTAAACACCAAAACAACTTCTCTGTACAAAGGCATCCCGGAAGTGAACAGGAGGCTTGCCATGAAATACACAAAAGAAGAACGCCTGGACATAGGCCGTAAGCTTTACAACAATGAGATCACTCGGCAGGAAGCAGCCATGATGTACGGTATCAGTGAATTGACTGCACGCGAATACATGAGATTGTACCGGGATCTCAATCGACTTCCAGCCAAACAGCAGAGGCAAAGCTTTTCTGCTCCTTCATTCAAGGCTGCCCGTGCCGGTTTGGAAGAACTTGAATCCATGACGAAGGAGCAGCTTATTCAAGAGCTTGTCAAAGCACGGATTACAGAAGCACGGCTAAAAAAAGGATACGAGGTGAAAGGGGATGGTACAGTAATTCTATACGACAAAGAGACTTCCAAGTAATCATGGAGCTGTCCGGAGAGTTCCCGGTCAAGCTGCTCTGTGAAACCATGGGCATTTGTCGCAGCAGCTTCTACAGTTGGAAGAAGCATCTTTCCAGTCCATCTGGCAGGACCGCCGCATTCGTCAGTAACATTCTCCTGTTTCAGGAATACCATATGAAGTATCCGTCGCATGGCTACCGCTGGCTGAACGCCAAAATCCGCCTGGATACCGGACTTGTGCTTTCGGATCCCTATGCTCATAAATGCTGCAAAGCAGCCGGGATCAAGAGCAAAGCGAAGCATTACAAGTATAAAAAGCCAGGAGACCCTTACCGCGTATTCCCGAACCTGCTGCTGTCCGAAATGCAGCTAGACGGGCCTATGCAATGTATTGTGAGCGATATGACCGCTTTCCGTGTGAAAGGCGTTTACTACGAGCTCACCTTATACATGGATCTATGGAATAACGAGATCATCAGCCATGCGCTGTCGGCCAAGCGAGGGGATAGAATGACCTACGTAAGCGGTTTGGAAGACCTGGTCGCGCTCAAGCAGCAGTATCCAGAATACCAGATGATTCTGCATTCCGACCAGGGTTCTGTATATACGTCGAAGGCGTTCAACGAACTGCTGCCGATGTATGGAATTACACGCTCAATGTCTCGTGCCGGCACACCAACAGATAATGCGGCAATGGAGGCGATAAACGGTTGGATAAAATCTGAGCTGTTCATGGACCTGCATGTAACCGGCGACAGGCCAGTTCAAGAGGAAGTCAATGAGTACATCGTTTTCTTCAATGAGCTGCGGCCTGCGTATGCACTCAGTTACCTGACGCCAAAACAGTATCGCGAGTCTTTATCTCCAGTTGCTGGCGTCTAATCAATCACGTTTACGATTCTGATTTTTTTGTTTCCTGTGTCCAATTTTTGTTGACTAGTGCAACCAAGCCCTCTGGAGCCTACATCCCCCGGCAGGCGAACAAGCTCCGGGGGATGCATCTTGCCAACCAAGCCCTCTGGAGCCCACATCCCCCGGCAGGCGAACAAGCTTCGGGGGATGCTTCTTGCCAGCCAAGCCTCACGGGGCGTGCATCTCCCGGCAGGCGATTAAGCTCCGGGGGATGCCCGCAGCGCGCCGGCCATTATCTTTCTTAAGAATCCATTTCGCAGTGTTGAAAAACACTGCGGATTTCGATATAATTTTCTGGAACAAGAATTATTTCGAGAATGCCGAAAGGACAGAAGTATGGCAGGCAGTGATATCGGAATTGATCTGGGGACGGCGAACATCCTGGTCTATGTCCAGGGTAAGGGCGTGATCTTGAAGGAGCCCTCCGTCGTCGCCATTGACAGAGATACAGAGCGAGTGATTGAGATCGGCGAGGAGGCCAGGCGGATGCTGGGCCGGACGCCGGGGAATATTATGGCAGTGCGGCCGCTGCGCCAGGGCGTGATTTCGGACTACACGCTGACGGAGAAGATGCTTCGGTATTTTATCCAGAAGGCGGTGGGCCGGCGGGCGTTCCGCAAGCCGCGTGTGGCGGTGTGTGTGCCGAGCGGCGCGACGGAGGTCGAGAAGAAGGCCGTCCGGGACGCGACGTATGCGGCGGGAGCCAGAGAGGTGGCCATCATCGAGGAGCCGATCGCGGCTGCGATCGGAGCGGGCATCGACATCACGAAGCCGCAGGGGAATATGGTTGTGGATATCGGCGGGGGAACCGTGGATATCGCGGTGATCTCTCTGGGCAATACGGTGGTGAGCACGTCGGTGAAGGTGGCCGGGGATGATTTTGACGAGGCGATCGTGCGCTACATGCGCAAGAAGCACAGCCTCCTGATCGGCGACCGGACCGCGGAGAATATCAAGATGGAAGTGGGCTGCGCGTATCCCAGACCGGAGACGACGACCATGGAGGTGCGCGGGCGCAACCTGGTGACGGGCCTTCCGAAGGTGGTCACGGTGACGTCGGATGAGACGATGGAGGCGCTTCGCGAGCCGACGATGCAGATCGTGGACGCGATCAAGAATATCCTGGAGAAGACGCCGCCGGAGCTGACGTCGGACATCTCGGACCGGGGTATTGTGCTGACCGGCGGAGGTGCCCTGCTCTACGGGCTGGAGGACCTGATCGAGGAGAAGACCGGGATCACCACGATGACCGCGGAGGATCCTATGACGGCGGTGGCCGTGGGAACCGGGCAGTATGTGGAGCTTCTGGGAAGCGGACAGTTCCGGCTTGACCAGGAATAAGAAGAGATGAATAACGGGCCGGAGGGGAGCCTCCGGCCTGCTTTTTGACCCCGGCGGAGCCGGAAGGCGCATTCGCTCGCATCTGCGGGGAAATGTGCGGGGAGATTGCATGGAGAGAGCAGAAGGATTTGTTGAGAAAATCGTATATCGAAACGAGGAGAACGGCTATACGGTGCTCTCGCTGAGTTCGCAGGAGAACGATGAGATCACCTGCGTGGGCATTTTCCCCTCGACGCCGGAGGGAACGTATCTGGAGGTGGAGGGCGAGCTGAGTGTCCACCCGGTTTACGGGGAGCAGATCCGCGTGAGCGCGTTTCGGATCAAGACGCCGGAGGATGCGCCGGCGATGGAGCGGTACCTGGCTTCGGGCGTGATCAAGGGGATCGGCGCGACGCTGGCGGGGCGGATCGTCAAGAAGTTCGGCGAGGACACGTTCCGGATCATCGAGGAGGAGCCGGAGCGGCTGTCGGAGGTGAAGGGGATCTCGGACCGGAAGGCGCGTGAGATCAGCGAGCAGTTCGAGGAGAAGAGAGAGCTGCGAAGCGCGATGGTCTTCCTGCAGGGATATGGGATCTCGAACCGGCTGGCGGTCAAGATCTATGAGAAGTACCGCGACCAGATGTATGAGGTGATGCGCGAGAACCCTTACCGGCTGGCGGAGGACATCTCGGGCGTGGGCTTCAAGACCGCGGACGAGATCGCGAAGAATGCGGGGATTGCCCCGGATTCGGAGCACCGCGTGAAGGCGGGCATCCTCTACACGCTTTCGGAGGAGATCGGCGCGGGCAATGTATTCCTGCCGAGGGATCAGCTCATCGAGGAGAGCGCGGCGCTCCTGGGCGTGGACCCGGAGATCACCGACCGCTGCCTGATGGACCTGGTGATCGCGCGCCGGGTGATTGTGAAGGAGCGCGATGGGGTTCCGGTCATTTACCTGAGCCTGTATTATTACATGGAATGTAATGTGGCCCGGATGCTTCTGGACTGCAATGTGGAGTTTGACGTGACGGCGGAGGAGATCGACCGGCGGCTGGCCCGCGTGGAGAAGGGCGAGGGCATCACCCTGGAGGACGAGCAGCGGCAGGCGATCATCACGTCCGCGCTTCGCGGGCTCACCGTGATCACGGGCGGCCCGGGCACGGGCAAGACGACCACGATCAATACGATGATTCATTTCTTTGAAAATGAACGGATGGACGTGCTGCTGGCGGCGCCGACGGGGCGCGCGGCCAAGCGCATGACGGAGACGACGGGGCATGACGCGCAGACGATCCACCGGCTGCTGGAGATCTCTTCGGGTATCGCGGAGGGGGAGCAGCGGACCGGCGAGGTGCTGCGTTTTGAGAGAAATGAGGAGAATCCGCTGGAGGCGGACGTGATTATCATCGACGAGGTTTCGATGGTGGACCTGACGCTGATGCATTCGCTGCTGCGGGCGGTGCTTCCTGGCACGCGGCTCGTGCTGGTCGGCGACGTGAACCAGCTGCCGAGCGTCGGGCCGGGCACGGTGCTCGCGGACCTGATCGCGTCCGGGAATTTCCCGGTGGTGCGTCTGTCAAGGATCTTCCGGCAGGCGGAGCAGAGCGATATCATCGTGAACGCGCACAAGATCAATGCGGGCGAGCCGATCGTCATGGACAACCACAGCAAGGATTTCTTCCTGATCGAGAGCCCGGAGGTGCTGCAGATTCAGCGGACGACGGTCGCGCTCGTGACAGAGAAGCTGCCGAAGTACGTCGGGGCGAAGGTGCAGGAGATCCAGGTGCTCACCCCGATGCGCAAGGGGGAGCTCGGCGTGGAGAACCTGAACCGGCTCCTGCAGCGGTATGTGAATCCGCCTGCGGATGACAAGCCGGAGGTGACCATCGGCGAGACAACCTTCCGGCAGGGGGACAAGGTCATGCAGACCAAGAACAACTACCAGCTGGAATGGGAGGTGCGCGGCCGGCACAATCTTCCGATCGACGCGGGCACCGGGGTCTTCAACGGGGACATGGGCGTGCTCGAGCGGATCAACACCTTCGGCGAGGTGCTGGAGGTCGTGTTTGACGACGGGAAACGCGTGGAGTATTCGTACGGGGACGCGCAGGAGCTGGAGCTTGCCTACGCGGTGACGGTGCACAAGTCCCAGGGCAGCGAGTATCCCGCGGTGGTGATTCCGCTGCTTGCGGGCCCGAAGATGCTGTTTTACCGAAATCTTCTGTATACAGCCGTGACCCGGGCGAAAAAATGTGTTACCATAGTAGGGAGCCGGCAGAAGGTGCTGGAGATGATCGGCAACGCCGGGGAGCAGAAGCGTTACTCCGGGCTGGCGGAAGCCATCCGTGAGATGAGCGAATAAGAACATACAGTGGGGGCCGCCGGCCTCCGGAAAGGATATCATTATGAACAAGACAACACTGGTCGTGATGGCCGCCGGCATGGGCAGCCGTTATGGCGGCATCAAGCAGCTGGAGCATGTGGGACCCGCGGGCGAGATCATCATGGACTATTCGATTCATGACGCGGTGCGCGCCGGATTTGACAAGGTGGTCTTCATCATCCGCAAGGACATCGAGGAGGCCTTCCGTGAGACGATCGGCGACAGCATCTCCCGCTTTGTGGAGACCGAGTATGTGTTCCAGTCCTTAGACGACCTGCCGGAGGGCTTCTCGGTTCCCGACGGGCGCAGCAAGCCCTGGGGCACCGCGCAGGCGGTCCTGTGCTGCAAGGACGTGGTGGACACGCCTTTCCTGGTGATCAACGCGGACGATTATTACGGAGTCGAGGGCTTCAAGGTGGCGCATGAGTACCTGGCAAATGAGCCGGCGAAGGGCGCTTACTGCATGGTCGGCTTCGAGCTGGGCAACACGCTGAGCGAAAACGGTACGGTTACCCGCGGCGTCTGCCAGGTGAGCGAGGACGGCTTCTTAACGGATGTCGTGGAGAATTTCGGCCTGATCCGCAAGGGTGATGTGGTCATCAACGATGCGGAGAATGAGTATGCACTTGACACTCCGGTCTCGATGAACATGTGGGGATTCACCACGGATATCTTTACGGAGCTGCAGGAGCGCTTCGTGGGCTTCCTCAAGGAGTCCGGCACGGAGCTTAAGTCCGAGTACCTGCTTCCGACCGAGGTCGGCAAGATGATCGTGGAAGGCAAGGTGACCGTGAAGGTCCTGTCCTCTTCCGATCAGTGGTTCGGCGTGACCTACCGCGAGGACAAGCCCACCGTGGTGGAGCGTTTTGAGAAGTTAAAGGAAGCCGGTGTCTATACGGATCCGATCTTCGCGGATCTGGAGGACCGTGGCTGAGGGGAAGGCGAGAGTTCCCTTTGAGACCATATTGGATCTGATCTATCCGCCGCGCTGTCCGGTCTGTGACAGGGCGGCGGATCGTTATCTGCGGATTCATCCGGCGTGCGAGCGGCTGCTCCCGGTGATTAAGGAGCCGCGCTGCAAGAAGTGCGGCAAGCCGGTGTCCCGGGCGGAGGATGAGTTCTGCTACGACTGCGGGCGGAGGGCATTTTCCTATGAGCGTGGCACCTCGCTCTACCTGTACAATGCACGGATGAGCCGGTCGATGGCGGGCCTGAAGTACAAGGGGAGAAAGGAGTTCGGTACCTTCTACGGGCACCGGCTCGGGAAGCTCTGCGGGAGGCAGATCCGCGCGATGCATGCGGACGTGATCGTGCCGGTGCCGGTGCACCCGGCGAGAGAACGGATGCGGGGCTACAACCAGGCGGAGGTGATCGCGCGGGCGCTGTCGGAGGAAGTGGAGATTCCGGAGGTGACGGGCGTGCTTGTGCGGGTGAAGAAGACGATGCCGCAGAAGAACCTGGATGATAAAGCAAGGCTTAAAAACCTGATCGAAGCATTTGCCGTGAGAGACGACGGCGGGCAGATCCGCGGGCGGACGGTGCTTCTGGTGGACGATATCTATACGACGGGGAGCACGGTCGAGGCCTGCACGCGGGTGCTGCTGGAGGCCGGGGCGAAGAAGGTCTTCTTCGCGACGGTGTGCATCGGAAACGGGTTCTAGACGGGCAGCGGTTGATGGCCTCCCTCGGTTCCGCGAAAAATGGATCGGGGGAGGCATT
>JAFPYK010000194.1 GCA_017412265.1 Lachnospiraceae bacterium | reverse complement strand
TGGAGGGAAGGCAGCTGGAAAACGTGATGCTGGATTTTTACGACCACAAATACGACGTGCTGCTGTGTTCCACCATCATCGAGAACGGACTGGACGTGCCGGACGCGAATACGCTGATCGTGTACGACGCGGACCGGCTGGGGCTGGCACAGCTCTATCAGCTGCGGGGCCGCGTGGGACGATCCTCCCGGACGGCCTATGCATTTCTCATGTACCGCAGAAACCGGCAGCTGAGAGAGGTCGCGGAGAAGCGTCTGCAGGTGATCCGGGAGTATACAGACCTCGGCTCGGGGTTCCGCATCGCGATGCGCGACCTGGAGATCCGCGGGGCGGGCAACCTCCTGGGGGCGCGACAGAGCGGCCACATGGAGGCGGTCGGATACGATCTCTACTGCAAGATGTTAAATGAGGCCGTGCGGCGCCTGCGGGGCGAGGAGCTGCCGGAGGAGGATTTCGAGACTTCTCTGGACCTGGACGTGGACGCCTACATCCCGACGACGTACATCCGCGCGGAGATGCAGCGGCTGGATATGTATAAGAGGATGGCTTCGATCACGACGAAGGAGGAGCGCATCGACCTGGAGGAGGAGCTGGTGGACCGCTACGGCGACCTGCCGCGGCCGGTGGAGAACCTGTGCCGGATCGCGCTTCTGAAGGCGATGGCCCACGAGGCGTTCGTGACACAGATGACGCAGAAGGGGGATACCCTGAAGGTGTATTTCTATAAGCGCGCGAAGATCCATGTGCCGAACTTCCGGGAATTCCTGGCGCAGCACCGGAACGTGAAGCTGACGACGGATGTGAATCCTTATCTGACCTGGCGGATGTGGACGTCGGAGTCGGACCGGAAGAGCCCGGAGGAAATGTTTGAGATGTTATTTGCCTTCGTGCAGGACCTGATGAGCCTGCAGGAGGGATATGTGAGTGAGGAGACAGAGGAGGCATAAGGCATGAGAGATAAGTTTCACCGGGTGACCGCGCTGATGCTTGCGGTGCTGATGGCCTTGCTTGTCCTGGGCGCCGCGGGCTGCCGAAACAGCGAGGCGATGGGCGAGCCGGAGAGTGAGACTGAGGAATTCGCGAAGGATGACGCGATCTTAAAGGTCGGGGACGACCGGGTCGCGCAGGCGGAGGCGGTGATCTTCTGGCTGATGCTCAAGAGCCGGTATGAGGCTGCTTACGGGGCGGATGTGTGGACGATCGAGACCGGGGAGAACCGGACGTTCCGAGAGGATGCGTACGAACAGCTGCTGGGAGAGATCGTGCAGGTGCACGTCCTGTGCCAACAGGCGGAGAAGCTCGGGATTGCAGCGGACGCGGAGAGCGAGAAGGAGCTGAAGGCTTCGGTGAAGGAGTATCTGGCCGGGCTTTCCGCGGAGGACATCTCTCACTACGGGCTGACGGAGGACAATGTCTACAAGGTCTATCACGACTGCCTCGTGGCGCAGACGGTGTTCGAGCAGGTGACCGCGGACGTGCCGGTGTCGATCCCGGACAGCCAGATCCGGCAGTGCCGGGTGCTGGCGATGACCTATCCGACCGGCGAGGCGAGCCCTTCCGGGAAGCTCAAGAAGCATCTGCAGGCGCTCGCGAAGCTGACCGGGGAGGACGCAATCCGGCAGTATTTCATCAGCAATTCGCTGGATGAGCAGGTGGAATATGTGCTGGGAGCGGATACGCAGGGCGTGGACGACGTGCTGGTGACCGAGGCTCTGAAGCTGAAGACCGGCGAGTACAGTGACCTCTTCGAGACCGGGGAGGGGATGACCTTCCTCTACTGCGTGAATGAATCCGACGCGGACGCGATCCGCGAGTATAAGACGAAGCTCATCCTGGAGCGGCAGCGGGCGGATTTCGCGGAGCGCTATGAAGGGTGGCTCAGGGAGATCGACGTGAAGTGCTACGACCGGGAGATCCAGGCATTCCTGGAGAAGCTGGGCTAAAGTGAGAGGAGATGCTTCGATGACGGAGAACGATAAGATCCGCATGTTTGAAGAGTCGGAAGCCGTGGCGGAGCTGCTGGCGTTTCATTTCCCGCGCTTTGAGGAGCTTCCGAGGCTGGAGCTCTATATGGACCAGGTGCTCCGGGTCGTCTCGGAGACGCTGGAGGTGTTCCAGACCGAGAAGAAGTCCAAGGCGAAGGACAAAGACAAAGTGCTGACGGCTTCCATGGTGAACAACTATGTCAAGCAGAAGGTGCTGCCGGCGCCGAGGTCAAAGCGCTACAACACGGAGCAGCTCTCTTACCTGCTGTGCCTGACGGTGCTCAAGCAGGTGCTCTCCATCGGGGAGATCTCGCAGCTGATCGCGTATCAGCAGGAGCATTTCCCGACGAGAGAGGCGTACAACCGCTTCTGCGAGGAGGTGGAGACGGCCGTGCGGACGATTTTCGGCGGCGGGGAGCAGGCAGACATTGGAGAGGCCGAGCCGAAGGAGCTCCAGGTGCTGAGGGCTGCGGTGCTTTCATTTACTAATAAAATCTTTGTTCAAAAATATCTGCAGTTTCTGAAACAGCTTCCGGCGGAGGAACCGGCCGGAAAGAAGGAGGGATAAGAATGCCTGCGTTTTATGCACATTTGAAGTTCGGCGACCTGGTGACGGAGCAGCTGCCGGGCGAGATGAGGGACGTCATCAACGGGCACCGGGAGGTGTTTGACCTGGGCTGCCAGGGACCGGACATCTATTTCTTCTACCGCCCGTGGAAGAAGAATGAGGTCAATCTCTACGGGGAGGGGCTGCACGCCGCACCTGCGAAGGACCTCTTTGAGCGGGGCGTGAAAATCATCCGGAGGTTCGGGCAGGATTCTGCGAAGGCCGCGTATGTCTACGGCGTGGCATGTCATTTCGCACTGGACAGCGAGTGCCATCCGTATGTGGGCGAGATGGTGGAGAAGCTTAAGGTGGGCCACATCGAGATCGAGGAAGAGTTCGAGAAGCATATGATGCGCATCTACGGGCTCAATCCGTTCTCGACCGACCTGTCGAAATGGGTGCCGACGGACAAGGCGGTTGTTGACGCGATCAAGCCGCTGTATCCGGAGCCGAGCTGGAGGCAGACCCGGGAGTCGCTGGTGGAGCTGAAGCTGATCAAGGGTATCGTGCACCAGCCGACCGCGAGAGGGCAGGAGCGGCTGAACGCGCTG
>JAFPYK010000193.1 GCA_017412265.1 Lachnospiraceae bacterium | reverse complement strand
GACAGCGAAGAGGAACACTATGATTTTTGCGAGGTGTATGCAGAATTGAGGGAGGAAGAAGCGCTTGAGGAACAGTTGCTTCAATTTGGAGAGAAATATCATCTGACGGAGGGATTTTCGTGACAGATTGGTTAGGTCTATCGCGTATGTAAGCGGTGATTAACAGAACATTCTAAGGAGGTAAGGTATCATGATCTATACCATTACATTTAATCCGGCGCTTGACTATAACGTCGGGATCGGCGAGTTCGAACTGGGCGGACTGCACCGCACGAGGTTTGAGAAGATGATCTTAGGCGGCAAGGGCATCAATGTCTCTGTCGTGTTAAAGAATCTGGGCGTGGATTCGGTGATGTCGGGCTTCCTCGCGGGCTATACCGGGCGAGAACTGGAGCGCCGGGCCAATGAGGCCGGCTGCGGGACGCATTTTATCTGGCTGGAGGAAGGCGCGAGCCGGATCAATGTCAAGATCAAGTCGGAAGGTGAGGACGGGAGACGGATCGAGACCGAGATCAACGGCCAGGGGCCTGATATCCCGGCGGAGAAGGTGGAGGAGCTCTTCTCTTTCCTGGAGACGCTGGGCGAGGGGGACATCCTGATTCTCTCGGGCAGCATCCCTTCGAGCCTGCCGGCGGACGCCTACGAGAGGATTCTTGAGCGCCTGCAGGGGCGGGGCATCTGTTTCGTGGTGGACGCGACGCAGAAGCTTCTGGTAAATGTGTTAAAGTATCATCCGTTCCTGATCAAGCCGAACAATCATGAGCTTGCGGAGATCTTCGGCGTGGAGATCCGGGACAAGGACGACGTCGTGGTCTACGCGAAGAAGCTGCAGGAGATGGGCGCGAGAAACGTGCTGGTCTCGATGGGAGGCGAAGGCGCGGTCTTGGTGGCCGAGGACGGGAGCGAGTTCCGGGCGGAGGCGCCGAAGGGCAAGCTGGTGAACTCTGTGGGAGCCGGCGACTCGATGGTGGCCGGATTTGTCGCGGGCTACACGAAGAGCGGAGACTATGAGACGGCCTTTAAGATGGGCGTGTCTGCGGGAAGCGCGAGTGCATTTTCCGAGGAGCTTGCGACCGAGGAAGAGGTCATGGCGATCTACCGGACGCTGTGAAGAGGCGGACAAGGACTTGAAGCACGGGGACGTGTGTGTTATAATTGGCAAGTGTAGTTTTCAAACGGACAAATGTATCTGAGAGGTGGACATTATGTATTCATTTGACGACATCCGAAAGACAGATCCCCAGGTTGCTGCTGCGATGGAGCAGGAGATTGAGAGGCAGGAGAGCCATATCGAGCTGATTGCTTCGGAGAATTTCGTGAGCAAGGCCGTGATGGCTGCCATGGGGAGCCCTCTGACGAACAAATATGCCGAAGGATATCCGGGGCACCGCTATTACGGCGGATGCGAGTATGTGGATATCGTGGAGGAGCTTGCCAGAGAGCGGGCGAAGAAGCTTTTTGGCTGCACCTATGTGAATGTCCAGCCGCATTCCGGGGCCCAGGCGAATATGGTGGTTCAGTTCGCGCTCTTAAAGCCCGGCGATACGGTGATGGGCATGAACTTAAGCGACGGAGGACACCTCTCGCACGGAAGTCCGGTGAATTTCTCCGGAACGTATTTCCACATCGTGCCTTACGGAGTGAATGCGGACGGATATATTGATTATGATGAGGTGGAGCGGATCGCGAAGGAGTGTCAGCCGAAGCTGATCATCGCGGGCGCCTCGGCTTATCCGAGAGCGATTGATTTCAAGCGGTTCCGCGAGATCGCGGACGAGGTCGGCGCCTACCTGATGGCGGACATCGCGCACATCGCGGGACTCGTGGCAGCGGGGCTGCACCAGAGCCCGATTCCTTATGCGCATGTGACGACCACGACGACGCACAAGACGCTTCGCGGGCCGCGGGGCGGCATGATTATGTCGAGCGAGGAGTTCGCGACGGAGCACAAGCTGAACCGGTCGCTCTTCCCCGGCATCCAGGGCGGGCCGCTGATGCATGTGATCGCGGCGAAGGCCGTGAGCTTCGAGGAGGACCTGCAGCCGGAATTCAAGGCGTACCAGCAGGCGATCCTGGACAATGCGCAGGCGCTGGCCGCGGGACTGGTCAGGCGCGGGTTTGACCTGGTCTCCGGCGGCACGGACAATCATCTGATGCTCGTGGACCTGCGCAGCAAGGGCCGGACCGGCAAGGAGGCCGAGATCTGGCTGGACGCGGCGAACATCACCTGCAACAAGAATACGATCCCGAACGATCCTCAGAAGCCGGGCGTGACGTCCGGTATCCGCCTGGGCACGCCGGCGGTGACGACGCGCGGCATGGGCGTGGAGGATATGGACGTGATCGCGGAAGCGATTAACCTGGTGGTGACGGATCCGGAGGCGAATACCGAGAAGGCGAAAGCGCTGGTGAAGTCTCTGACGGATAAGTATCCGCTGCACAGAGGATAAGGACGGTGCCTGTTATGGGGATGAAAATTGTCTGTCTGGACATGGAAGGTGTCGTGGTCCCGGAGATCTGGATTGCATTTTCGAAGGCGTCGGGAATCCCGGAGCTCAAGAGGACGACCCGGGACGAGCCGGACTATGATAAATTGATGAAATGGAGACTGGGCATCTTAAAGGAGCACGGGCTGGGGCTAAAGGAGATCCAGGCGGTGATCCGCACGATCGACCCGCTGCCCGGTGCGAAGGAGTTCCTGGACACGCTGCGGCGCGAGGCGCAGGTGCTGATCCTGAGCGATACATTTACCCAGTTTGCGATGCCGCTCATGGAGAAGCTGGGCTATCCGACGCTGATGTGCAACACGCTCACAGTGGCGG
>JAFPYK010000192.1 GCA_017412265.1 Lachnospiraceae bacterium | reverse complement strand
GTTTTTTCATGCGTCCCGCTTTTTATTCTTCTTATGTCACAACCTTCTCTCCCGCCGGTCAGGTTCCAGATCAGCTTCAGTGCCGGATTGTCGGAGTGCCTGACAAGGAACATGAAGTTCGTGCCGAACGCCAGATTCAGCGGATAGATCAGCACAGCCAGCAGAGCAATCAGATATTTTTTGCCGCGTCTTTTTCTCTTTCATACTATCTTTGACCTGCTGCTTTCTATAAGAACAACCGCCATAAAGGCGGTTGTTTCTTACTCTTTTTTATCCCAGCTTGCTGAAATCACTCGCCGGATGTTTGCACAGCGGGCAGATGAAGTCTTCCGGCAGCACCTCGCCCTCATAGATGTATCCGCAGATGTCGCAGACCCAGCCCTTGACCTGCTCGACCGGTCTCGGCTTCACGTTCTTCTGGTAGAAGGTGTAGGTCATGGTCTCCACGGAATTGAGCACCGCAGACTCCGTGATCACGCAGATGAACATCCAGTGAGATCCCAGATCGATCGTATCCGTGACCTTCAGGGAGATGTAGCCGTTCGCATACTTGTTCAGGTAAGGAACGCCGTTGGAAGCCACCTCGTAGCGCGTGAAATCCGCGAACTTGTCCACGTCTCTGCCGGACTGGAATCCGAAATGCTGGAAGATCTTGAACGGGCACTCCTCATTGAGCGTGCAGACATTCATCACGCCGGTCCGGCGGATCACATCCGCGGAATAGTTGGCCTTGTTGATGTTGACCGCGATCCGGTCCGGATTGTTCGCGACCTGGGAGACCGTGTTGACGATCTGGCCGTTGAACTTCTTGCCGTCGTTGCAGGTCACCACATACAGGCCGTAGCCGATCTTAAAGAGCGCGGTCGGATCGATCTTCTTCTCTTCCTTGATCTCAATCTTGTTGTAATCCGCGGCAAGCTCCTCCGCCAGCGCGATCACCTTCGCACGGGAGTCGTCATTTAACGCGGAGAGGATGGTCACATTGTTCTCCGCATAGGACAGGTTCTTGCAGCCCTCGAGCTTCTTCTGCATCACCTTCATCGCCGTCGGCGCCCAGGAACCGTTCTCGATAAATGCCACGGTTCTCTTCTGGAAGTTGCGCTCCACCAGGCTGTCGATGAACTCACGCATGTAAGGGAAGATCTCCGCGTTGTAGGTCGTGGTCGCAAGCACCAGCTTATCGTAGCGGAACGCGTCCTCGACGCACTCCGGCATGTCGCTTCTTGCCAGGTCGTTGACCGCCACCTTCGGCACTCCGCGCTTGCGAAGCTCCTCCGCCAGCAGCTCCACAGCCTCCTTCGTGTGTCCGTAGACAGAGGTGTAGCAGATGCACACGCCGTCGCTCTCCGGCAGATAGCTGGACCAGGTATCGTACAGCTTCAGTTAGTAGCCCAGGTCCTCCAGAAGCATCGGTCCGTGCAGCGGCAGGATCTTCTGGATATCCAGGTTCGCCGCCTTCTTAAGCACTGCCTGCACCTGCGCGCCGTACTTGCCGACGATGCCGAAATAATACCTCCTCGCCTCACAGGCCCAGCCCTCAGGGTCGTCATAATCCAGCGTGCCGAACTTGCCGAAGCCGTCCGCCGAGAAGAGCACCTTCTCGCTGGACTCGTAAGTCATCATGACCTCCGGCCAGTGCACCATCGGCGCGAAGACAAATGTCAGCTCATGCTCGCCGAGCTTTAAGACGTCACCGTTGTTGACCACCATCTGGTTCTTGATCTCAAGCGTCGGGAAGAACTGGCCGATCATGGTAAATGTCTTCTTATTGCCCACCACGGTGGTCTCCGGATATGTCTCCAGGAAGGCCTGGATGGAAGCCGAATGGTCCGGCTCCATGTGCTGGATCACCAGATACTCCGGTGCCTTTCCGTGAAGCACGAGCTCCAGGTTGCCCAGCCACTCCTTCGTCTTTCTCTGGTCAATCGTATCCATCACCGCGGTCTTCTCGTCGCGGATCACATAAGAGTTGTAAGCCATGCCGTTGGGCACGACGTAATGCCCCTCAAACAGGTCGATGTCGTAGTCATTTGCGCCGACGTAAAAGATCCAGTCTGTAATCTTTCTGTCCATGTAATCTCCTTTTCCGAAGCGATAACGATGTGGCGAAGCGAAAGCCGCGCTTCCGCTTCTGCAATCCGGCCTTTCTGTGACGCTCCGGCACAGACGGCCTGTGACGAAACCGGCTCATCCGTGCGAGCCGATCCTGCTGTCCGATCCCATAATTGATCGTTGGCTTCATTGTATTATAATCTGTGCAAACAATCAAGACTGCTTCTCCCTTCCGGCCTTCCGAAAACGCGGAAAAATCGTGGCTTTTAGAACAAATAACAGCTTTTTTCACAGGCAGATAAATACCTCCTGTTTCTCTCCGGAAACAGGAGGTATTCCTATTATCTGCAGGCCATCCGGTGATTATTCACCGACCTCCTGCCCTTCTTCCCGAACCCTGCGCACGATCGCCCGGTAGTTCTTCTTCTGGGCGATCTGCCCGATCGGGTGCGACAGCATACCGGCAGCCACGCCGATCATCCACACATACTTCCATCCGGCCAGGAACCCGACTAGCAGAATCAGCGCGGTCACGACGGCCCAGTAGACCCCCCGGAACTTCGCATTTGCCAGATTGAGCTCCTTCACGGGATCCGCTCCGTTCGAGGCGTGCGGCGCGTTCTCGATAAACTCTGCCGCCCCGGCCGGCCCCGCACACGCGCGGAAGTCCTCGCTGCACTCCAGCGCAGCCTTCGCGTACGCCTCGTGGTTCAGGATCTCCAGCACCGCGGCCCGGATGCCCGCGGCAGAATCGTCGCGTAGCTCCGTTCCGGCTCCGATCTCGGCCGCTCTTCTCGCGACCGCCTTCTGCTCGCCGGTCTGCGGGTAGAGCACCATCGGTGTCGCCATGTACAGGCTCTCCGACACGCTGTTC
>JAFPYK010000191.1 GCA_017412265.1 Lachnospiraceae bacterium | reverse complement strand
GACCGGTTTCTGGCGGAGAAGGGCGTGAAGAAGATCCTGCTGGTGAGCGGCAATTCGTCGAAGAGGCTTGCGATCTGGGAGCACTTGATGGGGCTTCGGGAGCGCTGCGGGATCTCGGTGGTGCATTTCGGGGATTTCTCGCCGAATCCGAAGTATGAGTCGGTGCTTGCGGGGACTGCGCTGTACCGCGCGGAGGGATGTGATATGGTCCTGACGGTCGGCGGGGGATCTGCGATGGATACAGCCAAATGCATCAAGATGTTCGCGACGATGGACCCCGGGACGGATTATCTGGAGCAGAAGATTGTGCCCAATGAGATTCCATTTGTCGCGATGCCCACGACGGCGGGCACGGGCTCGGAGGCGACGAGATTCGCGGTGATCTATGTGAAGGGCAATAAGTACTCGGTCGCAGATGAGAGCTGCCTCCCGGAGGCGGTGATCCTGGATCCGTCGGTGCTCGTGACGCTGCCGCCTTACCAGAAAAAGGCGACGATGCTGGATACGCTGGGGCATGCGATGGAGTCGTTCTGGGCGTGCGAGAGCACGCCGGAGAGCCGGGAAGAGGCGGCGGAGGCGATCCGCGGCTTTATGAAGTACAAGGAGGGGTATCTCGCGAACACGCCGGAGGGCAACGCGGGGATGCTGCTCGCCGCGCACATGGCGGGCAAGGCGATCAACCGGACGCGGACGACGGCGGGGCACGCGATGTGCTATAAGCTGACGACGCTCTACGGGCTGCCGCACGGGCATTCGGTGGCGCTCTGCAACCGGACGCTGTTCCGGTGGCTGGTGCGGCATACGGACCGGTGCATTGATCCGCGGGGTGAGGAGTATCTGAAGAGCATGCTTGCGGAGCTTGCGCAGCTGCTGGAGTGCGAGAGCGCGGAGGACGCGGCGGAGTATGTCTCGGATTATATGGACGCGATCGGGATGGAGGTTCCGGAGGCGAGGGAAGAGGATTACTCGGTGCTGGCCGGGTCGGCAAACCCTGCCAGGATGAAGAATTTCCCGGCGGAGCTGGACGCGGAGACGATCGAGGAGCTCTACCGGGAGATTCTGCGGAAGCGGGCGTGAGAGAAAGCCGCGGGAGAGAGTGTGCGTGATATAGGATGATGAGAGGCCCGGAGGAGCGATCCTCCGGGCTTTTTTGCGTGATTTGGCGCGATGAGAGGGGAAACGCTTGACACGGTAAATTGGTAGTGATAATTGTTAATTGATGCATATTGATTTTACAATAAATCGAGGGTGGATATCCGATTTATGTGAAATCTTTCAAGGACGGCTGGAATAACGGAGGAAATAGGGATGATGAAAAAACTGGCACTGGCATGTGATCATGCCGCGGTGGATCTGAAGAATCATGTGAAAGAGTACGTGGAGAAGAGAGGGATCGAGGTCGTGGATTTCGGCACGAATTCGTACGAGAGATGCGACTATCCGATCTACGCGCTGGCAGCCGCGAATGCGGTGAAGGACGGAGAGTGCGACGGGGGCATCCTTTTCTGCGGCACGGGCATCGGCATCTCTCTTGCCGCGAACAAGGTGAAGGGCATCCGCTGCGCGGTGGTTTCGGACTGCTATTCTGCGAAGCTGTCCAGGGAGCACAATGACGCAAACATGCTCGCGATGGGCACCCGAGTGGTCGGGCCGGAGCTCGCGCTTCTGATTGTGCAGCACTGGCTGGATGCGGAGTATGAGTACGGGATCCATGTGCCGCGTGTGGCGATGATCTCTCAGATCGAAGAGACCGGCAAGATCGGCTGAGCTGACCCGGTGGTGGGGCGTGCATGACGTGCACGCTTCATCACCGTTTGTTGTATCCGGGCAAATGATACGGCCCGGAGAGAAGAAAGGAAAAGAGTATGAAATTTGGGGTACACAAAGGAACTTGGGGGAAGTATTATAACCCTCAGGATACCGTGACATTTCTTGAGCAGGCCGCGAGGACGGGTGCGGAGACTGCGGAGTTTAACGCGAGTGACGCGATGCTCGCTCATGACGCGGCGGAGATCCGCAGGGTCCGTGAGGCCTGTGACCGGCTCTCCATCGAGCCGCTTCTTACGGTCGCGATGCCGGCGGGACTGGATATGCGCTCGCCGGACAAGTATATCCGGGAGGCTGCGACGCAGCACGTGATTCGCACCTGCCAGAGCGCGGCGGAGATCGGGGCGCGCTCGATCAACGGCGCGGGCTCGTATTCGACCTGGCCATCAAGGTATGATTTCGACATGATCACGCCGGAGGATAAGATCGAGAGGACGAAGCGCAGCGCGGAGTGCGTGCACAATGTCGCGGTGAAGGCACAGGAGTACGGGGTCCGGATCAATGTGGAGATCCTGAACCGGTTCGAGAATTATATCATCAACACCGTGGATGAGGGGCTGGCATTTGTCCGCCAGATCGACTGCCCGAACGTGGGGCTGCTGGTGGACGCCTTCCATCTGAGCCACGAGGAGGATGACCTGCCGGATGCATTTGCCAGGGCGGGCAAGATGATCGGGCATGTGCATGTGACGGAGCCGAACCGGAAGGTGCCTTATCACACCGCGAGAATTCCCTGGCCGGAGATCGGGCGGGTCCTGCGGGAGTGCGATTATGAGGGGAGCGTCACGATCGAGGCGGTGCTCGCATTTGAAGGGGCCGGCTCGTACAACATGAGGATGTGGCGCGACCAGATCGAGGACACCTCTCTTGACGGGAGGCTGGATGCTCTGTATCATGGACTTAACTACCTGCGGGAGCAGTTCCTGCAGTGAGAAGGAGAGATGTTATGAAGAAATCCGGTATCTTAAATGTGCAGCTGTCTGCGCTGATTGCGGCGCTTGGACACAAGGACCTGTTCCTGATCGGGGACTGCGGGATGCCGATCCCGCCCGGGGTTCCGATCGTGGACCTGGTGCTGGTGCAGGGCGTGCCGACGTTTGAGCAGGTGGTGCGCGCGGTGATGAACGAGGTGAAGGCGGAGAAGATTACGATCGCGGAGAATATGGATGTGAGAAATCCGAAGAACCGCGCGGTGGTGGACGAGGTGTTCGCCGGCGTGGAGACGGAGATCATCCCGCATGAGGAGCTGAAGAAGCTCTCGGCGCGGTGCCGGTTCGCGGTGAGGACCGGTGAGAATACGCCGCTCGCCAATGTGATCGTGCAGTGCGGCGTGGCCTTTGGCTGAGTTCATTTGCAGAGAGAGTGATCAGGGAAGATCCCGCAGGAATTGCGGGATCTTTTTTTTAAAAGGGGTTGACAGAGAGCGCGGGAGGGATATAATAGAATCAAACATATGAATAATCGTTCATATGTTGAAATGAAATCCGGAGGATACGGACATGAAGAAGACCTACAAGATCGAAGTGGACTGCGCGAACTGCGCGAACAAGATGGAAGAGGCGGCGAAGAAGACCGCGGGCGTGAAGGACGCCGTGGTGAATTTCATGACGCTGAAGATGAAGGTGGAGTTTGAGGAAGGTGCGGATCCGGCCGAGGTGATGCCGAGAGTGCTGGACAACTGCAAGATCGTTGAGGATGACTGCGAGATCTTCTTCTGAGGAAGGGAGCCGCGATGAATAAAAAGCAGAAGACGATGCTGGTGCGGATTCTGATTGCCGCAGCCTGCATCGCCGTGCTGGAATTCCTCCCTGTGGAGGGGACATGGAAGTTCGCTTTGTATATGATCCCTTATCTGGTGGTGGGATATGATATCCTGCGCAAGGCCGGGAAGGGGATCCTGAAGCGGCAGGTATTTGACGAGAATTTCCTGATGGCGCTTGCGACGGTCGGCGCGATTGCCCTGGGCGAGTACCGGGAGGGCGTGGCCGTTATGCTGTTCTACCAGATCGGCGAGCTCTTCCAGAGCTACGCGGTCGGCAGGAGCCGGAGGAATATCTCGGAGCTGATGGACATCCGGCCGGATTACGCCAATGTGACGGCGGAGGACGGAAGCCTCGAGCGGGTGGACCCAGATGAGGTGGAGATCGGGACGCTGATCACGGTGGAGCCGGGAGAGAAGGTGCCGATCGACGGAACGGTCGTGAGCGGTGAGAGCACGCTGGATACGGCGGCTCTTACGGGCGAGAGCGTGCCGCGCCGGGTTGCGGCGGGGGATGAGATCATCAGCGGCTGCATCAATCTGTCGGGTGTGCTTACGGTCCGGACGACGAAGGAGTTCGAGGAGTCGACGGTGTCGAAGATCCTGGACCTGGTGGAGAACGCGTCTTCGCAGAAGTCGAGGTCCGAGGCATTTATCACGAGGTTTGCGAGAGTCTATACGCCGGCGGTGGTCTATGCGGCCGCGGCGCTGGCGGTGCTGCCTCCGCTCGTGCGGCTGGCCATCGGCCTGGAGGCCGGCTGGGGCGACTGGATCTTCCGTGCGCTGACCTTCCTGGTCATCAGCTGCCCGTGCGCGCTGGTCATCAGCATCCCGCTCTCGTTTTTCGCCGGGATCGGCGGGGCGAGCAAGGAAGGCGTGCTGGTGAAGGGGTCGAATTACCTGGAGGCCCTGTCCCAGACGAAGATCGTTGCATTTGACAAGACGGGGACGATCACGGAGGGTGTGTTCGAGGTGCAGAGGATCTGGGTCGCACCGGATTCGTGGCTGGATCGTGAGACACTTGTAGAATATGCTGCTTATGCGGAAATGCATTCTTCGCATCCGATTGCGGAGAGCATTTTGAAGGCCTTTGGGAAGCAGCCGGAGGCCGCGCGGGTCTCGGATGTGACGGAGATCAGCGGGCACGGCGTGAAGGCGTCGGTGAGCGGGCACGAGGTCTGTGTGGGCAACGGGAAGCTGATGGCTCAGCTAGGGCTTGCGGCTCCGGAGGTCGAGAGCGGCGGCACGGTGGTCTATGTGGCCGTGGACGGAAGGCTCGAGGGCTATCTCGAGATCGCGGACCGCGTGAAGGAGACGGCCGGCAAGGCGATGGATGCGCTCGCGAAGGCGGGCGTGCGCAAGACGGTCATGCTGACCGGCGACCGCAGGGGCGCGGCCGAGAACGTGGGCCGGGCACTGCATATCGACGAGGTGCATGCGGAGCTGCTGCCGGAGGATAAGGTGGCGCTCGTGGAGCGGCTGCTCGGCGAGAAGGGACCGAAGGAGAAGCTGGCCTTCGTGGGCGACGGAATCAACGACGCCCCGGTTCTGTCGAGGGCCGACATCGGTGTCGCGATGGGAGCCATGGGCTCGGACGCGGCGATCGAGGCCGCGGACGTGGTGCTGATGGACGACGATCCGTATAAGATCGCGAAGGCGATCCGGTTCTCCCGCAAATGCATGCGCATCGTCTATGAGAATATTTATTTCGCCATCGGCGTGAAACTGGTGTGCCTGGCGCTCGGCGCGCTGGGGCTCGCAAATATGTGGATGGCAATCTTCGCCGACGTGGGCGTGATGGTGATCGCGGTTTGCAACGCGATCCGGGCGCTGCGGGTGAAGCATCTGTGAGGCTTGGACAATCATATCCCCGGGAGAATTTTCCCGGGGTGTTTTCAGATAGGGATGGTTAAATATGACTAATCATTTGGTGGATGAGCTCGTGGAGCGCTGCGACAGCGTGGAGGTGCACGAGGAGCTGTTAAAGATCGTGGAAGAGAAGATGCCTGCGGAGGAGGAGCTGTATGATCTCGCGGAGCTGTTTAAGGTCTTCGGGGATTCGACGCGGATCCGGATCCTGTTCGTGCTCTTCGAGGCGGAGGTCTGTGTGTGTGACCTCGCGGAGGCGCTTCATATGACGCAGTCGGCGATCTCGCATCAGCTGAAGATCCTGAAGCAGAGCCGGTTGGTGAAGAGCCGCCGGGTCGGGAAATCGGTGTTTTATTCGCTCGCGGATAATCATGTGCGCAAGATTATCGATAACGGCCTGGAGCATATTGAGGAGGACTGAGGCGGCTTATGGATCACTGTGAGAGCTGTATGTATTATGTGTATGACGAGGAGTATGAGAGCTATTACTGCGACATGGACCTGGATGAGGATGAGATGGTGCATTTTCTGAGGGGGACGCGGAAGGACTGCCCGTATTACAGGTCGGATAATGAGTATGAGGTGGTGAAGCACCAGGCTTAGGACTGACGGAGGTGAGGGGGCGGCGCACGAAAATGTTTCGGGACACGGCTTTCGCCTCGGATGGCTCGATAGAGGGAGCAAAGTGGGGCGTATCACAAAAATGTTTCGGGACACGGCTTTCGCCTCGGGTACCTCGAGCAGCGGCACGTAAGCGGCCGAGTGACGCAGCGGGATAATAATTGAATAGAAGTTCGGCGCGCTGCTTTCGCAGCAAACCGAAAATGAAATTGCGTGGTTTAGAGCAGAGCTCTACCACGCAATTCCTTTTTCGGTGGGTCGCCGAACTTCTTTGTGGTTTTCCTGGAGCTGCGTCGCTCGCCGCGCTAAGTGCCGGCACTCGGTAACGGTCCCGAGAACATTTTGTGCTCCGCCTTGGGGGTTGACTCCGGCAGTCTTTCGCTGCATTCCCGTCGTGCCAGTCCGGGATCCGCCTGCCATATTCCTTGGTTGGAGGAATCGCGACCGGCACCTCCGCTGCGGGAGTTCTGCCAGTCGGGGATTCGCGGAGCGTCATGTCTTTTCACCTCGCCTGGGGACGGCGCG
>JAFPYK010000190.1 GCA_017412265.1 Lachnospiraceae bacterium | reverse complement strand
TGGATTTCTCGGATCTGACGACGGTCCTGGTCATTACACAGATGAGGGATACCGAGGAGCTGGAAAGCATGCTCCCGGATGATTGACGGAGGCAGCCATGATATTTGTGATTGCCCTGATTCTTACGGGAGCCGCGCTGTTCCTGCAGAGTACCGTATTCCCTTATCTTTCGCTCGCGGGAGTGGTGCCGAACCTGGTCCTTGCCTGTGTGGTCTGCTTCTCTTATCAGAGGGGCCACAAATTCGGCATGGGGCTCGGGTTTGCGGCAGGACTGCTGAGCGACCTGCTTTTTTCGAATATCATCGGCCTGGAAGCGCTGATCCTGATGATAGTCGCATTTGCGTGCGCGCTTCTGGAGAAGATGGAATTCCAGCGAGCTTTTTATTTTTCCATTGTGATGATCGGCCTTGCCGACCTTCTCTATGGATTTTTGTATTATCTGTTTCATTTTCTGCTTCAGGGCGAGACCGGATTCGGCAGCTATTTTCCGCTGGTGATCCTGCCGGAGGTGTTTTATACCGTCGCCTGCGGCTTCCTGCTCTATGTGCTGATCCGGGCCATCTGCCGGTGGTACCGTCGTTTTGAATTCCGGGAGGAATGATTTTGTTTGATGTGGTAATGGATTTTCTGAAACGGCTGTTTCGGTCCCGCCTGATCTTTGTCATGATCATCTACGGGGCCTTATTCGGCGTGCTGATCCATCAGCTGTTCCGTCTTCAGATCTCCAACCGCACCGATTATGTGGCTCCGCAGCAGGAGACGAAGGAAGTAACCCGCGAGATCCGGCCGACACGCGGCTGCATCTATGACCGCAACGGCGTGCTGCTGGCTTACAATGAGCTCTGCTACAGCATCACTTACCAGGATACCGGCGAGCTGAAGGATTCGGCCAAGATCAATGAGATGATCCTGCGCCTCCTCTCTCTGCTGGACGAATATCACTGCGAACTGGTGACGCAGTTCCCGATCCGGCTGGACGCTTCGGGAGAGCCGGAGTTTGCGGTTTCGGGCAATTCGCTGACGCGTTTCCTGAAGGATGCGTATTCGACGGAGACGCCCACGGAAGAGCAGCTGAACGCGGACGCGAAGACGGTCTTCGAGTTCCTCTGCTATGACAAATCAGTCAACAGCCCGCGTTTTGCGATCCCGGAGGAACTCAGCAGAGAGGACGCGCTTCGGGTGCTTTCGATCCGTTTCGCGGTCTTCGTGAACCGGTACGCGGCCAATGCGCCGACGATCACGATCGCACAGAACGTCTCCATGCAGGCGGTCGCGGCGATCCAGGAGTACAGCCCGGAGCTGCCGGGCGTGGCCATCACGCAGGAGACCCTGCGCAGGTACAATTACGGAGAGACCATCGCCCATATCGTCGGCTACACCGGGACGATCACCCAGGACCAGCTCGAGGAGAAGCAGGCTGCGGGGGATAAATACTATTCCGCATCGGACGCCATCGGCAAGACCGGCATCGAGGCGGAGCTCGAGGAGGAGCTGCGAGGCGAGAAGGGAATCGAGCGGGTGCTCTACGACGAGGACGGCAAGGTGCTCTCGGTCACGACGGAGAAGGAGCCCGTACCCGGACATGACGTATATCTGACGATCGACGTGGAGCTCACGAAGCAGATGTATGATGTGCTGGAGAATCATCTGGCAGGCATACTTCTCAGTAAGATTCATATGGGATCCGATCACGGTTCCCGGGGCGAATCCTCCAGTGAGATTACCATCCCGATCTATGACGTATATAACGCCCTGATCAAGAACAATATCATCGATTACCGGCACTTTACCGCGGAGGACGCGACCGACCGGGAGAAGGCCGTGCAGTCGATGTATGAGTCAAAGCGCGCCGCGGTGATGGATCAGCTCAAGGTCTACATGGCGCAGAATTCGACCGTGAAGCTGGCGGACCTGCCGGAGAGAGAAGCGGATTATCTCACGCATATCTATGATGTGCTGGCGGACGACGGCGTGCTGGATACCGGCGCGCTGGACCGGACCGATTCGACGTACCGGCAGTACCGCGCGGATAAGATCGGCCTGAGCCAGTTCCTGATCTATGCATTTTCCAAGAGCTGGATCCGGCTGGACAAGCTGCAGGTGAAGGAAGGGTCGTATTACGACACCGGAGAGCTGTATGAACTCCTCCTTTCTTACACCTGGGACCTGCTGGAGGATGATCACGCCTTCGCGAAGCTGATTTATTCGGACCTGATCTATTCCTATACACTGTCCGGAAGGACGCTGTGCCTCCTCCTGTTTGACCAGGGGGTGCTGGAGGAAGACTCGGTCTCGATGAGGCAGCTCGAGGAGGAGAACCTGTCTGCCTTCGGATTTATGACACGAAAGATCCGGTCTCTGGAGATCACGCCGGCCGATCTGGCACTGGAGCCTTGTTCCGGGTCCATCGTCGTGACGGAGGTCGATACCGGCCAGGTCGAGGTTATGGTGTCTTACCCGAGCTATGACTGCAACCGGATGGCCAATACGGTTGACGTGGAATATTACGCGAAGATGTATGACAACCTCTCCGCGCCGTTCTACAACCGCGCGACGTATACAAGGCTGGCACCCGGCTCCACCTTCAAGATCGTTTCGACGACCGCGGCCCTGGAGGAGGGCGTGGTGTCCACCTCGGAAGAAGTCGAGGACCAGGTGATTTTCACCGACGTCAATCCTTCCCCGCGATGCTGGGTCTCCCCGCATTCGCACGGGCTGGTGGATGTGACGACGGCCATCGAGGTGTCCTGCAACTATTTCTTCTATGAGATGGCCTACCGCCTGGGAGGCAAGAACCAGAGCGCCTATAACGACGCCAGAGGCCTGGACGCGCTGATCAAGTACGCGAAGATGTTCTGCCTGGACCAGAAGTCCGGTGTCGAGATCGGCGAGATCGAGCCGAAGATCTCCGATGATGACGCGATCCGTTCCGCGATCGGCCAGGGCACCAACGCGTTCGCGCCTGTGCAGCTGGCACGCTATGTGACCACCATCGCCAACCGAGGCACGGTGTTTGAACTGACGCTTGTGAAGGAGATTCATGACGCGGAGGATCATCTTCTGCGGGAGAATAAAGCCGCTGTCGTCAACCGGATGGACGCGGTGTCCGATTCGACCTGGAGCGTGATCCGCAACGGCATGTACCGGGTGGTTAACGGAAGACACAGCTCTGTGGACGAGCTGTTCGCCGATCTGACGCAGATGGGAGTTTCCATCGCCGGCAAGACCGGTACCGCGCAGCAGAATGAGTATCACCCGAACCATTCGTGGTTCCTGTCCTACACGCCGTTTGACGATCCGCAGATCAGCACCACCGTGCTGATCCCGAACGGCTACGGCTCCACGAACGCCGTGGAATTGACCGCGGATCTGTACAAGATCTATTACAAGGCCGGCAATTATCAGGAACTGCTGGAGCACCGGGCCATCGATCCGAAATCGAGCGCGACGACGGACTAAGCGAAGGACAATCCGGGCAGGACCGGAAGGGAGGACGCCATGCACAGAGGAGAAGTGATCGCACTGGTTTCCGGCAAAGGAGGCACAGGCAAGAGCACCGCAGCTGTCAATCTCGGCTGGGGGCTAGCGAAACTGCGGTACGAGACGGTCGTTGTGGACCTGGATTTCGGCCTGCGTTCCTGCGATCTGCTGATGGGGATGGAGGACCGGGTCCTCTATGACCTGTCCGACGTGCTGGAGGGGCGGGTGCGTGTCGAGGACGTCCTGCTGACCGATGCCCGCTATCCGGGGCTTTGCCTGCTTCCTGCTCCGCAGAGGCCGGAGAGCGCCCTGCCGGGCGCCGGGCAGATGCAGAAGCTGCTTTGCGGCCTGCGCGAGAGATTTGATTTTATACTGCTGGATGCGCCTCCCGGGCTGGGAGAGGGCTTCCAGGCAGCGACCGAGGAGTGTGACCGTGTCCTGGTGGTCATGACGCCGGACCGGGCTTCGGTCCGCGCCGCAGACCAGGTGATCCGGCTGCTTCGCGGGACAGAAAGAGAGCAGATCGGACTGCTGCTTAACCGTTACCGGGGGAAATCCCCGGACTCGCCTTCACCGGAGGAGACTGCCGCGGTCTTAACGGCGGACCTCTTCGGGGTGATCGAGGAAGATGAGACGGCTGCGTCCTGTCTGCAGCAGGGAACTTTAGTAACCGGCCGGGCATGCAGCGCCGGACAGGCCTATGCGGGCCTCTCACGGAAGCTTGCCGCGGCGCACAGGAGTGAATAATGTTTTTCTTTTACAACTATCGCTGGAGAAAATATGATATCGGGCTTCTGGTCATGGTATGCGTCCTGGTCGGCATCAGTGCGTTTCTTCTGTATGCCTCCGGGGACATGCCTCACATGAAGCGCCAGATTGTCGGTTTCGCGGGCGGGCTGGTCATCGCGGGCATCGTCTCGCTGATCGACTACCACCTGGTGGCGAAGCTCGGCTTTCTTTTCTACGGTGTGGTTGTCATCA